>VYDD01000271.1:0-11561 GCA_009843625.1 Gammaproteobacteria bacterium
ATCCGGACGACGACGAGGAGCCGGCGCCCGCCGCCACCCCGGTTGCCGCACCGACCGCAGCCGAGGCCCCGGCCGGCGAGACGTCGGTGGTCGAGCAGCTCCGCGCGAACGCGGAGGCGTTCAGCTACGGCATCGGCACGGCAGGCGGGACCATCACGACCGCCACGATCTCCGAGCCGCTCACCTTCAACGGCGTCCTGGCCAACGACTCCTACTCCTCGGGCCTGCTCGCCTACCTGTTCGAGGGACTGACGGAGGTCTCGTGGCTCACCGACGAGGTCGAGCCCGCGCTGGCCGAGTCGTGGGAGCACTCCGCCGACGGCCTCACCTGGACGTTCAACCTCCGCCGCGACGTGCGCTGGCACGACGGCGAGCCGTTCACCGCCCGAGACGTCGAGTTCACCTTCAACCGCATCATCTACAACCCCGACATCCCGACCTCCGCGCGCGCCGCGTTCCAGTTCCGCTACCTCGACGAGGCCGGCGCCTGGCAGGAGGCGCCGATGACCGTCGCCGCGGTCGACGACTACACGGTCCGGTTCGTGCTGCCGACGCCGTTCGCGCCGTTCCTGCGCTCGATGGGGACGTCCATCTACCCCCGGCACATCCTCGAACCGCACGTCGAGGCGGGGACCTTCGACGCGCTGTGGGGCGTGGACTCGGATCCCGCCGAGGTCGTCGGCACCGGCCCGTTCACCATCGAGAGCTACACGCCGGGGGAGGGCGTGGTGCTGGTGCGCAACCCGGACTACTGGCTCCGCGACGCGGAGGGGAACGCGCTCCCCTACATCGAGCGCGTCGTCCACCTGCTGGTGCCGAGCATCGACGACGACCTCGCGAAGTTCCGGGCCGGCGAGGTGGACGCGTACGGGATGCGGGGTCAGGACTACGCCCTGCTCGAGCCCGAGCAGCAGGAGGGCAACTTCACCATCCACCGCCGCGGTCCGGCCTTCGGGACGACCTTCCTCGGCTTCAACCTCAACGCCGGCTCGAACCCCGAGAGCGGCGAGCCGTACGTCGCGCCGGAGATGCTCGCCTGGTTCAGCGAAGTCGAGTTCCGGCGCGCCGTCGCCCACAGCATCGACAAGGCGCGGATCATCGACGAGGTCCAGCACGGGCTCGGCTATCCGCAGTGGGCCTCCATCAGCCCCGCCGCCGGCGACTTCCACAACCCGTTCGTGCGCCGCCACGAGTACGACGTCGCGGGCGCCAACGCGATCCTCGACGGCCTGGGCTGGACGGATCGCGACGGCGACGGCGTGCGCGCGGACCTCGCGGGCAACCCGATCTCCTTCAAGCTCGTCACGAACGTCGACAACGACGTGCGGGCGCGGGTCGCCGCGATCATCGACGAGGGCCTGGACCTCATCGGCATCGACGCACGGTTCGAGCCCATCGACTTCGGGGACCTCGTGGGGCAGCTGACCACGACGTACGACTGGGAGGCGATGATCGTCGGGCTCAGCGGAGGCACCGAGCCGCACTTCGGCATGGCCGTGTGGCACAGCGGCGAGTCGCTGCACCTCTGGCACCCGAACCAGGAGCACCCGGCCACCGAGTGGGAGGCGGCGATCGACGAGTCGTACGTGCAGGGGAGCCAGGAACTCGACCGCGAGCTGCGCGTCCAGCACTACCGTCGCGCGCAGGAGATCGCGGCCGAGCAACTGCCGCTCATCTACACGACGCTCTCGGAGCGCCTGACCGCGGTCCGCAACGTGTTCGGCAACACGACGCCGACCCTGTACGGGCTGTGGGACGTCCGGTACGTGTACCGCACGGACATGAACTACTGAGTCGCCTTCCACGCATCCCGGTTAGGAAGTCCGACGACACCAGGCACCATGGCGGGCGATGGTGGGTCCGTGCGCGTAACCCTGACTCTCGACGACGACGTGGCGGCGGCTCTCAGGGAGCGGGCCCGGCTCGCGGACCTGCCGTTCAAGCAGGTCGTCAATGACACCCTGCGGCGAGGCCTCTCCCCCGCGCTCGCCGGCGAGGGTCCCGGCTACCGGGTCAGGCCTCACGACAGCGGATTCCGGCCCGGAGTCGATCCGCTCCGTCTGAACCAGCTGAACGACTCACGGACGTGAACTACCGGGCAGCCCGCCTCAGGGGTGGCCGTGAGTGCGGCGGTGCAGCGCAGAGAGGTCCAGTGGGCGTCGTACCAGACCCCCTTGGCAAGGCTCGGGGCGGACCGATCGCTCAGTCCTCCCGAGCCGTCATCCACGGGTTGACGACCTGCACGTCGGAGGACTCGAAGTCGGCCACGTTCCGGGTAGCGACGACGAGGCCGTGCGCCCGCGCGATCCCCGCGACCAGGGAGTCGCCCAGATCCATCACGCGACCGCGAAGGCGCGCGCGCGCCCGGAATTCAGCCGCCCACTCGGCCGATGGGCGGTCCAGAGTCACTATGCGGTCGCCATACAGCTCGATGAGCTCTCCGAGCATGCCCGCGAGTCGGTCCCGACGTCCCCCCTCCGGGAGAAGGCGCAACCCGTACTCCACCTCATGAATGAGCAGCGTGGAGAACCAGAGATCGTCATGCCGGTCCAGGAACGCGATGACACCCGGCGACGGGGCATCCCGTGTGAGCTCCGACAGCACGTTGGTGTCGAGGAGGAACGCGGTCACTCGCCGGCATCCTCGCTGAGCGGACTCCCGCGCCGAGACGACCGCTCCGGCATCGGCAGGTTGAGGCCTCGCGGGGTGTGCTGCACGAGCCACCGGCCGAGCGCCTCGCGAGGCTTCGTCGCGGCATCCCATTCCGCGGCCGCCACGACGACAAAGGACTTTCGCGCTCCGATCCTCTGGGGACCCTCGTCTTCCGAACGGCGCAGTATCTCCGACAGTCGGGCCTTCGCTTCGGCCACTGTCCACACGCGCGTCGAAGCGGGGCGGAGCACTGACATCGGTACCCTCCCTCGGGGCACTAAGCTGAGCGGGACCAGTCTAGTCTAGCCCTGTACAGTCGAGCGACGTAAGTGCCGAGAAGTGCCGCCCTGGCGCTCCATCGCGGCGGCGACCGCTCGCGAGGGTGGCGCCCAGTCCTCGAGACTCATGCTCTATCCGATGATTGAGGGGTATGGGAGGGGTGTAACGATCGGGAGATCGTCCGCGGCTCTGGGCGGCGGCGGCGCTTCCGTCCTTTCGCTCGGCGCCACTGCTCGGTCACGGCAGACTGTGTACAATCTAGACGGAACATCTAGCTGGAGTCTCCCATGACCGACTGGCCCCTTCAGGACGCGAAGAACCGGTTCAGCGCCGTGGTCGATGCCGCTCTCGCCGGCGATCCGCAGCGGGTGACGCGTCGGGGACGGCCCGCTGTGGTCGTGCTGGCCGTCGATGAGTATGAACGACTCCGTCGCGTCGAGAGGGCCTACGCTCCCACGCTGGGCGAGTTGCTCCTCGATGTTCCCCAGGACGGCCAGGAGTTCGAGCGCCTCCCCCTGCCCCAGCGACCGACCGGCCTCTGATGTTCCTCATCGACACCGACGTGCTCTCCGCGCTGCGCCGAGGGGAACGGCACCCGCACGCGGTTCGCTGGCTGACGGCCCAGCGCACCTCCGACCTGTACTTGAGCGTCGTGACCGTCGGGGAGATCGAGCGGGGCATCGAGCAGCAGCGGCATCGCGACCATGCGTTCGCCCGTGAGCTCGCGGGCTGGCTCGACCGCGTGCTCGGCTGGTACGGCGACCGCGTGCTGCCCGTCGATCTCGCGACGTCGCGACGGTGGGGCCGACTCTCTGCCGCCCTAGGCCATGAGAGCTCTGACCTGCTCATCGCCGCGACCGCGCTGGAGCATGGCCTGACCGTCGTGACGCGGAACGAGAGGCACTTCGAGCCCACCGCCGCTCCCGTGCTCAACCCATTCTCGGACGGGGAAGAGGTAGATGGGTAGGTGGGTGTCACCCTGAGCCAGCCGGCACGCTGAGCGACCCGGCACGCGGGCTCGTCCATCTCGAGGAGTGCGCGGCGGTTGGCGCCAGATCCCCACGCAATAGCTCTGTTGAAGGACCCCGCGCCGTCGACCTCCAGTTGTCAGGACTGATGCTCTGTCCGCCATGCGAGCGGCACGCGGCCGGGTCGCGACGACGGTTGGAGACACACGATGACACGACTAGTCTGATGGCTAGTCAGATCGATGTGGAGATGGAGACCAGCGTGGGCAGGGGCTGGACAGTCCAGGATGCCAAGTCGAAGTTCAGCGAGTTCCTCGACACGGCCATCGAGGACGGGCCGCAGATCGTCATGAGGCGGGGCGTGGAGACCGCCGTGCTTCTTCCGATCGAGCATTGGCGGAGATTGGAGCGCCTGGCCGCTCCCGATCTGAAGGAACTGCTGCTGGCCTCCGAGCCGCGGACCGATGCCCTGACGCCCCCACGCCGCCGGTACCGGCTGCGGCCGCGTCCGCCGTCGGACTAGCCGTGCACCTGCTCGACACCCAGGTGGACTCCGACACCGCGCTCGGCGCCTCGGTCAGGTAGTGCTCGGCGGCCTCATCGAGGTCACGGCGCGCACGCCCACGGAGGACGACGGGCTTCACCGCTAGCGGGCGGCGCGCACCCGATCGCGAAGGCCGGCGAAGTACTCTGCATCGGCCGTGACCGCTGGCGGCGACGCCGCGCCATCGAGCAGCAGGCTGCGCAGACGCTGGCGATCTTGGTCCTTGCGGATCAACTCGCGGACGTACTCACTCGACGAGCTGTATCCGCGGGCGCCGACCTGGTGGTCGACGAAGGACTTGAGGGCTTCGGGAAGCGAGATGTTCATCGTGCTCATGGTGCAACGCTAGTGGGCTTTGACAAAGCTCGGCAAGCCCGCGGCGTCTCAATGCTGGCGGTTTTCCCCTCCGGCGCGCCGGCTCGAAAGGATGACGCCCGGAGCGGACCCGGACCCCTGAGCCTCGGCTCTCACGACTGATGCTCTGTCCGATGAGTGAGCGGCATACGCGGGGTGTGAGGGTCGGGAGATCGTCCGTGGCTTGCGCAGCGGCGTCGCTCCCGTCCGTACGCTCGGCGCTACTGGAGTGAATCGAGTCTCGACAGGAAGCGCGGCGCGTTTGCGATCGTGACGCCGTGGTGCAGACCCAGAGGGAGCAGGTGGCGGCGGTCGCCCGTGACGAGGAAGTCCGCGTCGGCGTCCACCGCACACTCAAGGACGCGGCTGTCACCCTGGTTGCCTTCGACTGCCGGCGGGCGTGGCGTCGGTTCGATGACGGTTGCCGCGTTCCGGAGCGCGCCGAGCGCGAGAGTTGCCTCCTCGTCGCTCCACCCGAACTTCTGGACGAGGACGCCGGACGCCTCACGGAGGATGAACGGCGACAGGTACAGGTCGAACCGCTGCCGGAGCGCGAGCTCGAGCACGAGCCTCTCGTTGCCGGGGAAGTTGAGGCCCGAGACGATGACGTTCGTGTCGAGAACGACCCTCATGCAGAGGTTGCGTCGGACTCCGCGCGGTACTCATCGACCAGTCGCTCGACATCCTCCGGACCGATGCCGCGCTCGCGCGCTCGCTGCTCGCCATACTCGAGCAGCCGGCGCCACTTGGAGTCGTCGATGTAGCGCCGAAGGGCCTCGCGCACCAGCTCGCTGCGGGTTCTTCCCTCTTGTTCGACAAGTTGGTCCACCTGTGTCGCCATCTCCGGCGGGAGTGAGAACGTGACGGTGGTGGTGGTTCTGCCCATGCGAGTGGCACTCCCGAGGGTTCTTACTGAGTATGAACGGCTCGCGACGGCGATGCAACCGGCGATCAGCTGAGGCGGACGATCGGGCACGTCCCACGAGCGCTCGTTCGAGAGTCGTGACCTCGACGGGGATGGTCCGGCGCGGGAAGTACCCGCCCCGCATCCCGCCAGGAGATCCCGCCGTCGTGCGACACCAGAGGTGCCGTACCGAGTCGGGGCGGTCGAACTCGATGCCGCACGCGCAGAGACCCACGTGGCACACGAATGGCGGGCCGCGGTGGCGGCGGTTCGTAGAATGGTGTGGTCAAGACAACGGGTTGGAGTCGGGAAGCATGCGTGAGATTCAGGCCACCGAAGCCAAGACGCGCCTGGCCGAGCTCCTTCGCATGGTCGAGCGTGGAGAGACCGTCGCCATCACCCGACACGGTAAGGCCGTCGCTCACCTCGTTCCCGCCGTCGCGCAGGCCCGGGCCAACCGCGACGAGGCGGTCGAGCGATTCCGGCAGCGCCGCGCGGGTTGGGAACGAGTCAGCTTCTCTGCAGAAGAGATTCTCGCCGCGCGCCACGAAGGCGACCGCCTGTGAGCGGCCTCGTTCAGGACACTGGTGTCAACGAGGCGCACGGCGCCCGTGCAACTCGTCGCGTGTCAGGTTGTCGGCCGACCGGATGCCGCCACCTCGAGCCCGAATCGCCTCCAGCGCCTCGTCCTGGAGCCGTCGGAGCCGCGCGAACCGTGACTCGCTGTCGTGGTCCATCTCGTCCTTAGTGCGGGCCAAGCGGCGACTCACGACCGTGGCGCCGCTATGAGCGGTTCTATGGCGCTGACGTCGGTCGTGGCACGAGCCACATCTAGGTCGTACATCCGCTGGAGGTTGAGCCAGAAGTCGGGCGTCATCCCCAGCGCTTGACCGATTCGCAGCGCCGTGTCAGCGGTAATCGACCTACGGCAATGAACGATGTCGTGAATGCGCATCTGGGGCACCCCTATCGTCTTGGCCAATCGGTATTGGGTGATGCCCATCTCTTCCATGATCTCCGCGAGATGCTCTCCCGGGTGTACAGGTTCTGCGACGGTCATGCCTTCCTCCTCAGTGGTAGTCCGTGACTTCAATCTCCATGGCGCCCTGATCCGTCCAGACGAAGCACACGCGCCATTGGTCGTTCACCCGGATGCTGTACTGTCCCTCCCGGTCCCCGCGCAGGGCTTCCAGTCGGTGCGACGGCGGTATCCGAAGGTCGGTGAGCGCCGCGGCCGCGATCACTCGCTGCAATCTCACCCGTGCTCGTCGCTGGATGTCGGCCGGTAGGCGTCGCACCGTCTCCCCGGCGAAGAGGCGTTCAGCTTCCTCGTTTCTAAAGCGGCTCACTGATTGCGATAGTAACGTACGCCGTTACTAATGTCTCGAATAATCAACAGCGACAGTGTCGTGGAGGGCGCGCGACCTTCAGATGTGCGTCGGCGGGCGCGCGTGCCACGTTCTGGAGGTCCAGCGCGGCCGAGGGTGCTGCTGCAGGCTGCCGGCCAGGAAATGCTAAGGATGGTGCGCAGCGACACCACTTGCAGGGACATGACCGGCGGCCGGACGGTGTCTGGGCGGCGAGATCGGGAGCTGGGGTGCTCGCCTCGTACAATGGATTTCATGACTCGTGAAGAACTCATCGAGACGCTGCGAGCACACCGGGAGACGCTGGCCGAGCGGTTCGGCGTGCGGAGTCTCGCGCTATTCGGATCGTACGCGCGCGGCACGGCCGTCGACTCGAGCGATGTCGACATCCTCGCGGAGTTCGAAGTAGCGCCGGACTGGCGGCAGTACTTCGGCGCGCAGGCCTATCTGGAGGAGATTCTCGGGCGTCCGGTCGATCTCGCGACGAGCGGTGAAATCCGGGAAGAGATTCGCGGCTTCATCGAGAAGGACGCGATCAGTGTCTGACGAGACGGGCGAAAGACGGGAGTGGCGCTTCTACGTCTCGGACATGCTGCGGTTCGCCGAGAGAGCACTGTCTTACACCGAAGGCCTCGATCAGGCTGCCTTCCTCGCTGATGCGCGCACGTACGACGCTACCCTGCGCAACATCGAGATGATCGGCGAGGCGGCCGCGAATGTTCCGGTCGAGGTTCAGGAGGCGCACCCCGGCATTCCCTGGCGAGCGATCGTCGGCGCTCGCAACCGGTTGGCGCACGGCTATCTCCACATCAGCGACAGCGTGATCTGGTCGATCATCGAAGACGCTATCCCGAACCTGCTGCCCGAGTTGAGGGGCCTGCTCGACACGACGGTGGAATCGACGGCTCCGGACGATTGACCACGTGGCGCGCGGGAGGCGATGGCTGAACGACGGATTCGCCGCAGCTGGGTAGGGCGCGTCCTGAGCGGGCCGGAGTTGCGGACGGACGACCCCTTTCCCAGTCCAATTCGCTGATTCACTTCCGCAACTGGACATACTCGGTCGGGGAGGACGCGGATCGCCTCCTGGATTTCAGTGATGCTCACCATCGCCTCTTCCCCGGTCTCGTGGCAGCTGGGGCGGGCGACACACGATCGGAGAGTCGATCGGCCCCGGTCGGGCAGCGAGAGTAAGGAAACACGCCGGGACGGTCATCCGCGCACGGTGACGCCCAGTTCTCAAGACTGATGCTCTCCCCTGAGCGACCGTTGCGCGGAGCCGCCTGACTCAGGGTGGTGGGTGCCTGAGACACCCGCGTTCAGGGCAGGGCTGCGCGGTAGCTCTCGAAGCGCCGGTAGAACTCGTCGGGGGTGAGACCGAACGCCTGCTCGAAGGCCGCCTCCCAGCTGCCGGCGCCCGGCTCATACTCCGCCCGATCCGGCTCGCCCCGCGGGAGCAGGCGGGCGTAGTGGAAGAGCGCCTGCTCGCCGGCATGCCTGGCGAGCCAGTCCGCGGCGAGGAAGCTGAGCGCCCAGCTCGTCGCGTTTCCCGCCTCATCCCAGCCCGCGTCGTCGGCGATCTCCCGGAGGGTCGCCGGCGACCGCCGCACGCGCTCGACCCGGCGCTGGACCTCCACCCGATACGACGTCGGCCCGGATGCGGCGCGGTAGACTGTCCCCGCGTACTCGCGGCTTCCCGACGACAGCCACCGCGGGTGCAGTCGACGGTTGGTGCCGGCGTACAGACTGCTGTGGTGCTTGGAGAAGTGATCCTCGGGGCCCAGATCCGTGGCGCACGTGATCCGGTGGAGGATGTACCCGGTGCCCTTGAGCCCGCAGGTCTGCTCGTCTAGGCCGGACGCGCGGCGGGCGAGCAGTGCATCGAGGTGCGACGGGAGCCCGGCATTGTCGTCGGAGATGAGATAGACCGTGTACTCGTAGGGCTCGGCGCCGAAACGGGTCGTGAGGAACGTGTACACGCCGTCCATCTCGCGGGCGACGGCCTCGCGCGTGACGGCCGGCACGTCTCCGACGAAGAAGGCTCGCGGGCGCACGATGTCGTCCGAGAGGTGCGGCACGCGGGTTCCGGTGGCGTCCAGGTAGTCGTCGAACGCGTCGTAGAAGGCCTCCACTCCGATCCCGAAGGCCTCCTCGAACGCCCGGTGCCAGCTCGCGGCGCTGGTGAGCAGGCGGTAGTAGCGAATGTAGGCGTCGTCTCGCACTTGGTCGGCGAACCGGCTCCTAGCCCCGGGAGAGATCGGGCCGACGCCGGCCGAGCGCGCGGCCAGCCAGTCGACGCCAAGGGCGCCCAACTGGTAACCGCCGCGGACCCCGCGGAAACTGTCCCCCTCCATCTCGCCGAGGTCGGTTGGCGTCCAGGCGGCGAGCCTCGACCACTCCGACCTCACGGCATCCGGCGTCGCCCGGCCGGTGGCGGCCACGTAGAGGCCCTCCGCGTATTCGGCGGTCCCCTCCGTCATCCACGCCGGGGAGGGCGGCCCACCGACCAGCTCGGCCTGCACGACGTGGAAGTACTCGTGGGCGACGCAGCGCGAGAGCTCGGCCCCCGTGACGTCATTGGGGACCTGCACGCTCGAGCTGTGTCGTCGGGGGGGTGTGGTGCCGGCGCCGATGTGACCCGAGCCGCATCCGGCTCCCTCGAAGGAGCGGAGGTGGAACTGCAGCGGCTCGATGCCGTACTGCTCGGCGAAGAACGCGACCACGTTCCCCACCTCCCGGCGGACCTCCGCCTGCCGCTGTGGAGTGACGCCCTCGCCGAAGGAGAACCTCGTATCGGCGGTTCCGGACTGCCACCAGCGGGCACTCGAGCGCAGGTGAAGCCAGAGTCCGTCCCCCGTTCGTAACTCCGTAGAGCCGGGCCCGCGGTAGGCCTCGTAGCGCTGCGCCTCCGCATCCCAGCGCCACGCGCGAATGAACGCATCACCGAGTCGGCCGGCGACGTCATCGAGCCTCTCACCATCGGCACCGGCCCATCCCACGACGTTGTGCCCCCGGTGCAGCGATAGCAGCAGAGTCCCGTCGGAGATTGTGCGTACCCATTCGACGGCCGCGTTTCCCCCCATGTGCAGCCAGATTCCCTGTCCTCGCTCGAGCGTAATCGTGGCCTCGTCCCCGCCTGCTGATGTCGCGGGGAGGAATCCCTGCGCCTCGGCGTCCCACACGAGGACGCGTCGAAGGTCCGGGAGCGACTCGAAGAGCTCCGCGACGGGGCTGGATGGACCGACCCAGCCGACCATGTTCCATCCCGGATACAGCACGGTCGTGATCGTCGCCGGCCGTGGTGGCGCGTCGGACGTCGCGTCGGCGCTCGCCGGTGCGGGCGCGAGCGACGCCGCGAACAGCAGTGCCATCGTGCCCAAGAGAAACGTCGTAGGGAGGTGTCGTGATCGCATGCCGCCGTCCGCCACGCCAGCCGGTCGATGGCAAGGTGCTAGACGCACATGCACGGCTCCGGCCCGGCGGTCCCCGACGATAGTCCATCGGTGCGAGCGGGAGGATCTTCGCTCACGGCGCAGCCGTCAGCTCCCACGTCGTTGGGACCGGGCTTGGCTACGGACGGAGGGCTGGCTGGCGATTGGCGGCACTGCTCGTGGGTTCTGACCTCGCCCCTCGCGCTTGGGACCACCTATTGGCTGGCGGCGCCCATTCGTCACCTCGGCCAGCTCGCACGCTTCCGAAACCACCCCCTGGGCCCGCGCCTGGCGGCACGCGGCCACCCCGTTAGCGGGCATTGCTGACGGACACCCCGCTTCGTCGATCCGCCCCGTGCTTTTCTGCGTTCTGGCTCTCGAGCACGGCGTCGAGCGTTCACGAACGGTGACGCCCAGTGCTCAAGACTGATGGTCAGTGCGCTGAGCGACCGCGCCGCGCGCTACCGCACCCGCACGGCGACGATGTCGTCGCGGTCGACCTCGAGGTAGGTGGAGACGACGGCGGGCGCCCCCGGGATATGGACGCGGAAGCTCTGCGTGGACACATCCCAGTAGTGGACGGACGTCACGTCGCGTCCGATCGTGGCGATCGCGGCCGTGATGGGGGTCGCCGACGCGCCGGTCCAGCGCAGGAAGCCGATCCCCGGGCCCGCCGGCAGGTCGCCGATGAATACCCCGAATGCGGCATCACGTACCGGCGAGAGGTTGAGCTGGTGAGTTCCGACCCTCCATGCCTGGCTCTGCGCGGCCCGTGTGCCCTCGTCCACCTCCCCGGCGAGCAGCAGGAAGGCCACCTGGGCGCCGTCCACGCCGCAGCCCACCTTCGTCGCGGCGGAGTGGACCCCGATGAAGTAGAAGCCCAGTCCGCCCTCGACGGGGATCACCTCGGTCGTGCCGCACGTGACGTCGGAGATGGTCGCGCGCACCTTCACGGGAAGGCTGCCGCTCTCGTCGGGGGAGATGAAGCCGAAGAAGATCGAGGGGGCCCTCAACAGCGAGGTGGGCAGGGGGGAGGCCCCCCCCAACCAGGGGCGAGGGGCC
>VYDD01000271.1:11571-17155 GCA_009843625.1 Gammaproteobacteria bacterium
CCCCCCCCCCCCCCCGCGCCCCCCCCCCCGCACCTTTCTGCCCGCCCCCCCCGGGGCGTCGCCATCCCCCCGCCCCCCCGGGGGGGGGCCCCCCCCGGGGGGGGGGGGGCGCCCCCCCCCCCCCCCGAACGTGGTCGCGAGGACCAGGCCGGCGGCGACGGCGAGCGCTGCAACGAGTGCTGAGCGCATCGCCATGCCACCGACCACTACTGCGCCGCTAGCGGGACCGGCCGGTCACCGAGCGGGCACCTGCGAGCATCGCCACGGCGAGAGCGCCGAGGCCGAGCGCGAGCGCGTGGCCTGCGGACGAGGTGGCCGCGAAACCGGCGTTGCCGGTGTCGGGGGCCATGACTTCGCCGTCGCCCATGTCGCCGTCGCCGTCGCCCATGTCGCCATCGCCGTCGCCCATGTCACCGTCGCCCATGTCAGCAACGGTCAGGGTGATGCCGTTGGCGGCATCTGCCGGCGAACCGCCGGACTCAAAGCTCACGGTCTCGTTGGCAGCGGCGCCGTCGACCGTGAAGGAGATCTCGGAGCCGGCGCTGGCCTCACAGCCACCTTCGCCCCCGACGTACGCCAGCCAGAGGAAGCCGTCACCGGATGCGCTGACGCTGGCGGTCGTGCACTCCGCGCCGTCGACGAAGACGACGATCTGCGAGTCCGCGGACTCCGCAGGACCGTAGAGGGTCATCTGCACGTTCTGCGCATGAGCCGCCGGCACGGAGGCAAGACCCAGGCCGAGCATGAGGGCCGCGATGGCGACCACTCCACCCAGCCGGGTCAGGCCCTTGCTGAGGATCATTCGTTTCTCCCTTGCGCCCGGGCCGGCGCTGTCGCCTCGTTCCCGGGCTGTGCGGGGCCCCCGGACCGCGCGCTCTGCGCGACCCGGAGGCCCCACGGTGTTCGCCTCAGCAGCTGCCTACGCAGCTACCGGCAGTTGACGTACGCGCCACCGAAGTCGATCGGGAACGAGACGTTCGCGAGGAACGCAGCGTTCACGACATCCGGCGCACCCACGACGTAGGTGTTGCCGTCGATGGTCACCGTCGTGCCGGCGTTGCCGCCGCAGTCGAGGGCTCCGAGGAGATCCCCGAGGCTGCCCGCGTTCAGGACGCCGATCGCGCCCGACTGACCCGAGACCGAGATCTCAGGCGCCGGCTCCTCCGGAGCCTCGCCGATCTGCAGCGTGATGCGGGTGTTCGCGTCGCCCGCAGTGATCAGGATCTCAGACGAGCCGTGGCCCGAGGGAGCGATGAAGGTGAACTTCGACTGACCGTTGGAGGTCATCTCAGTGCCGTCGACACCCTCATCCTCGATCAGACCGCCGCCATCGACCTTGCGGACCTTGACGGCGGTGATGCCGACGAGCACTTCCTCGTCGTCCCAGACCGAGACCGTGATCGTAGTGACGCTGGCTGCGTCAACCTGAGCCGGGGCATCGGTCGTGATGCTCGCCGGCTTGCCGGCGACCTCGATCACGGCCGAAGCCTTGACGCTGGAGCTGATCTGGAAGTTGAGCGTGTGCTCACCGCGCGTGGCGTCGTCATCGGCGCCATCGTCCTCGCTAGGTGCCGTCACGTGGACGACACACTGGCCGTTGGCGTTCGTACCCTCGCCGACGTTTCCGGCGTCGGCTGGGTCGATGTTGTCCGCTGTGCCGCCGGTGTTCGGGCCGAACAGCTCCTGCTGTCCAGCAGTATCCGCGTCGACATCGGTGTTGTCGTCGCCGCAGGCGGGAATCGCCTTGGCCGACCCGGCGGCGGGCTTGTCCATGCTGTACCCGCGGCCAACGGGGCTATTCCCGTCTGTGGATGCCGCAGTGTTCTTCTCGGTCACGACGAGCACGGGCTTGTCACCAGGGCCGACCACTTCCTTCGAAGTGAGGGGCGCGATCATCTGGCCCGCAACGGGGTTGCCGGCGCCGTCCGTGACGGTCAGCACGACGTAGACCGACCCACCGATCTCGATGGAGCCCTGGTCCGGCTCGGCCGTCAGGTTCTTGGCGCTGCCGAACAGCGTCACCTCGGTCGTGGCGGTGAGAGTGCCCAGCCTCGCCGTGATGGTGGCGACGCCCTCGACGCCCTTGCCGTTCAGGGTGGCTGTCGCCCAGCCGGCCGTGCCGTCATCGACGTTGGGGACGCCGCTGCTGGCAGCAGTGGTCACCGAGCACGCCTGGGTCTCGGTGCCGCTCACGCACTCGATGCTGCCGAGCGACGTGACGAGCGACACGCTCTGGCCGTCGAGGCCCGCGGGCGTGCCCGCGGCGTTCTTGACGTTGATCCTCAGCGTCGACTCGCCAGTCGCCGCCGAGATCGTCTTCGGGCTCGCCGTGATGGTGAGAGAACCCACCAGGTTGGCCTTGGAGACGTTGATGACCTTGGTGACTTGGGTCGTGTTCGTGGCACCACCCACGCCGACGACGCTCAAGAGGATGTACCCCTCGCCGGAGTCCCCGTCCACGTTCAGGTCGACCTGGATCTCGCCGGCGGTGTCGTTCTCGTCGCACGACGCGTTGTCGCTACAGTTGATCGACTGACCGTCGTTCGCGGCGAAGCTGCCGCCGACGCCGTCGCCCGTGCCGGTGATGCTCACCTGCGCAAGGGCGCCGTTCACGGCAATCTGGACCTTGTCGCCCGGCGCCGCGGTCGCCGACCCGGCGTTTTCGGCCAGCGTGATGTCGGCGGCCTCGACCGTCGGGGTCGAGGAGACCGACACCAGCAGCGCGAGCGCCACCGCGAAGGCGGTGACGGCGCCGAGGCCGTAGGCTCCCAACTTTGTTACGTGATTCAAATTCGTTTCCTCTTCCATCGAGCCAAGTGGGTGTGTGCTCTCGCGTCGCTCTGATCGCCGACCCCCCGAGACGGGTGGGCCGATGCGGACCGATGCGTGATGCCGTTCCCCCTGGACTCTCTAGATTCCGAATCCGTTTCGATGCCTCGCTGCCTCTGCGGTCCTCCCTCCGCGAGAGTCGTGACCGTCTGGACGGGACGCGTGCTGATGCCGCTGCTCGAGCTTGGCGCCACCAACGTGACCGCGGCCCGATACCCGCACGGTCGAGACTCGGCCTGCCTCCTAGGGTCGGGGGACACGCCCACAAGCACACGCCTATGGCGCGCGTTCCGTCCACCATAGGATAGGAACGTCGTCCTAGGTGCAAGGTTAATCCAGGGATGCGCGACTGGACGTGAGGGCGTCGCGCCACAGTTCGGCGCCCCAACCGCCGTCACAGCCACGAACCCGTCAAGGCCATCCGCGAGCGTCCCGACCGGGACGCGACCCGGCCGTTCGCCCGGGACGGGGAGCGCTGGCACCGGTCTGAACGAGTCGACTCATATCAGCCCGCTTCCGCGTCTAATCCCCGGGTCACCCCGTTGGCCGAACCGCCACTGCCCGGAGCTCCTCACCAGCCCCGCCAGTGACGGCTCCGGAGCGGCGTCAGTCTGGTTCCACCCGGCTCCGACGCGGACACCGGCCGCGCCAGGTGCGGCGCTCGCCATAGAAGCCGAGCGGGACGCGCGCCCGCGGCCATCCGGGGGCGCGCGGCTCCTGCGAGCGCCGGCCCGGGCGGCGACTGACGCACCAACACGGAGCGAGTGCTGGGAGAGAGCCCGGGCGAGCCGCGTGCTCGCGGTCCCGCCGCTTCGTACCTCGCGCGGACTCTCCGGCGGCCGTCGTCCGGGAGCCGGCCCGGGCACGACCCCGAACGTCGCGGTCTACGACGTCGAGAACCAAGGCACGCACTGCGCGTCCAGCGATCACCGGGCCTCGCCGCCACGGTCGTGGGCGGCTTGTTTCGCTGACCCGGTGATCGGTTGGCGTCAATTTGGCGCTAATCCGGTGCCTGCCCCGTGCCCGCCGTCCGTCGCCGGTTCGGCGGCGCGCAGCCGGGCCCCGCCCCGGGGGCTCGGAGCGCAGGGGTGGATCCCCGGCGGAGGTGTGTCCCGGCTCCTGCGCCCTCGTCCTTGCTGATACATAGCGCCGGCGACTCACGACACAACGTCGCGACCAGAGTGGGAGGGGGCCAGATGCGCAGGCGGGACTATGGCAGCGGGGGCCTGAGGAAGCGGGGGAACAGCTGGCAGGCCACGCTCTGGTTGCCCCGGGACTCCGATACGCAGAAGCGCGCGCGCAAGACGTTCACCGCAGCCACCAAGAAGGAGGCGCTGGAACGGCGCAGCGCATACCAGCGTCGGCTCGAGCATGGCCTCGATGTGGTAGGTGCCGAGTCACGGCTCGGCGAGTACTTCGAACGCTGGCTCCGTGAACACGCGGCTCGATCGGTCTCAGCACGGACCCTCGTAGGCTACGAGCAGACGGGACGCGTCTTCGTCGCGTCGATCGGCTCAGTGCGGCTCTCGGACCTCCGCACGCCGCACATCGAGAAGGCCCTCGCCGCATACCTGCGGTCGGGGGCAAGCAATCGCACGGCCGCGAAACACCTGACGATCCTCGGCGCCGCGCTCGGCCGGGCTGTCGTGCTGAAGTTGATCACGCACAATCCGGCGACTGCCGTGACGAAGCCGCGCGCCGTTCGCCGCGAGATGCGCGTCCTTGACATGGAGACGCTCGCTGCGATCCTCGACGCCTGCGATGATCCCGACTTTGGCCGCCTGATCAATCTCGCGGTACACACCGGGCTCCGGGCCGGCGAACTGCTGGGCCTCAGGTGGTCTGACATCTCGTGGGAACACGCTCTGCTCCAGGTGAAGCGCGCGCGCAACCAGTTCGCGGAGTCCGGGTTCGCCGAACCGAAGACGGCCGCAGGTCGCCGGGCAATCGCTCTGTCGCCCCGCGAGATCGCGATCCTGAGAGAGCATCGTGCCGCTCAGAGCGAGCGGCGCCTGTCGCTCGGGCCCGCGTGGCCCGACCAGTGGCTCGTGTTTCCCCGGCCAGATGGGCACCCCGAGAGTGTGTCCACACTCGCCCGAAAGTGGAGTGCGCTCTGCGGCCGTGTTGGCGTGGCCGACGTGCGGTTCCACGATCTCCGCCATACAAGCGCCACGATCGCTCTGGTGAGTGGTGTGCATCCGAAGATCGTTCAGGAGCGGCTCGGTCACTCGACTATCGGCGTGACGCTCGACACCTACTCGCACGTGCTTCCTTCCATGCAGGAGGACGCGGCGCACCGCATAGGGGACGCGATGTCGGTCCTCGATGACCCCGATCGACGCCCGCGAGCGTCGTCCGAAGAATGACGCGGACAGCCCCAGCAGAGCTGCCAGCAGCCGGGCCGCTGAAGATCCTCTGGCTGAATCGGCGCATTGACGCCAAATTGACGCCAAATGATCACTCAGTCAGCGGGATTGAGCCAGACCGGGGATGGACCGGGCCTGCCCCTTCGACTCCACCCCCAGTAGCGATTCGACCTGGCGAGACCTGGTGAGAGTCGAAACTGACCGTGACCGCACCCCGGCCGCGCAACGGTTTTGAATTACGTAACTAAGCTGGGAGCCTACGGCCTCGGCGCCGTCACCGCGTTCGCGGTGGCGTTCGCGCTGCTGGTCTCGGTCTCCTCGACTCCGACGGCCGAGGCCGTCGACATCCCGCTGGCCGAAAGTGATCCGTCCGCAGACGCGGCACCGGG
>VYDD01000084.1 GCA_009843625.1 Gammaproteobacteria bacterium
GCCCAGGACGCCGAAGAAGCCCGCGGTTACGCGCAGGACTTGAGCGCCCGTGACGTCACCGACTTCGCCGACCCGTCCGAAAGACGACCGCCAGCTCGCGAAGGTGCCCAGGGAGCGTGTGCGCTCCTGCCAGTACGAGAACTGGGCTGCCGTCAGGTAGGGGGAGACGTAGCTACCGTAGTTCCACGCCAGATTCACGACCCGCTGGCCGTCCGGAAACGGCACGGGCCGCAACACCACGGCGCTCAGCACGCTGAAGATCGCGCTCGTGGCGCCGATCCCCAGAGCGAGCACCAATGCGGCCACGACGGTGAACCCGGGGGTTCTCCGAAGGGACCTCAGGGAGTAGCGGACGTCATCGAGGATTGCGTACACGGTCGTCCTCTCAGAGCTCGGCGTCGGGCCGGAGACGCCGCCCGACGGCGGCTTCAAGCGACCAGATTGCGGCATGAAAGTCGTACACGGCAGCGAGGTGGTCGCGCTCCGACTGCGCCATCGAGTCCTCCGCATCCAGAAGCTCCAGGAACGGAGCCGCCCCGAGCGTATAGCGCCGGCGCGCGAGCTCGAGCTGCTCGGACGCCACCTCGAGATTGCGCTCCTGAATGCGCAGGGCCCGGTATGCTGTCGCCAGATCGTCGTAGGACTGCGTAACGGCCGCACGCAGCCTGAGTTCCTCCGCCCTGCGAGCGTACGTGGCATCTCGCCGGTCCGCCTGGGCCTGGGCGATGTTGCGCTGTCGGGTGAAGCCCTCGAATACAGGGAGACTCACGCTCAGGCGAAGGCTCAGCGGCTGCCTGGTAAAGTCGAACGGGAACGTCTGGTTCGCCGCCAGGACCTGCTGGCGCATCTGCTCGGTGAGCACGTACTTCGAGCAGTCTTCCGCCGTGAGCCCCGGCAGGTCCTGCAGGTGGGCGAGGAGGGCGTTGTCGAACTGGCAGCTTCGCCGCTGGCGGTCGACGCTGCCCCGGGCCTGCTGAACGACGTAGTCCCGGTTGCCGACCTGGCGGGTGAAGCCCGACCAGACCGCTGACGCCGAAACGGTCGGAAAGTAGCTGCTGCGGGCCCGGTTGACCTGCGCCGAAGCCGACGCCTCCGACGCCAGCGCCGCCCGCAGGCCGGGATGTCCCGACATGGCCGTCTCGATCAGCTCTCTCCGATCCCAGCCTGGTTCGAACACGGCGAAGTCCGAAGCCAGCTCGAGCGGGGCTCCCAGATCCGTGCCGAGTTGCTCCATGAGGCGGGCGATCTCGGTGCGGTAGAGGTTTTCCGCCCGGAGAAGGGCCACCCGGGCTCGCCCCAGGTCGACCTCGGATTGCTTTCCTTCGGTCGAAAGGGCGGCTCCCGCGTCAACCCGCGCACTGATCAGCGCAAAGTTCTGCTCCCAGCGGGCCACCTGACGCTCCGCTACTTCCACCGCGTCCCTTGCCCTCAGCGCAGCGAGGTACTGCAGCGTCACGGCAGCCTCCAGGGCAAACTCGTCCGCCGCGCCACTAGCCTCGGCAGCGCGCTGGTTCGCACGCGCGGACCTGGCCTGGAAGAACGTGTTGCCGTCGATGGACCAGTTGACGGACAGGAAATAGCTGGAGAGCAGGTAGTCGGTGGTGCCCGCCGCGATGTCGGCCGACGAGAAGATGCCGAAGCGCTGCACGCCCGCGTACTCGTACTGGGCTCCTCCCCCGGCCGTGACCGAAGGCAGGAACTGACCCCAGGCCTCGCGGACCTGCCATGTGGCTCGATCCAGGTCGTTGGTCGCCGACAGAAAGGCCGGGTTGCCATCCTTCGCGATCCGGATGGCCTCTTCGAGCGAGAGGCTCATGCGTTCCTGGCCCGATGCGCCAGCCGGGGTTGAAGCGGTGCCGACCCCGGCTATCAGGGCGAGAGCCGCGCCAACTGCGGTGCCTCGAACCATTGATTCCCGCTCCACGTCCGGAGTGATCGATGCCTTCGTGGGGAGAACATTGTAAGAAGCGTGCCAAGGCGGTGTCGTCGGGCCTATATGATTTCATGACAACAGGTTATGGAGTGTCTTCGGCCCGCGTGGGGAAGTGCGGTCCGCCCGGTTGTGGGACTCGAACGTGCGATTGTGAACGGTTGACGATGGTGCCCAGGTACCGGTCCCGTGGGTGTTGTGACCCGTCGGGCGACTACGGATGCGGTCTTCTTCTTCAGTCGTCCGAATCCATGGGAATCGCGATGCGCGCCCGCGCTCCGCCGCCGTCTTTCCGATTCTCCAGCGACAGAGTGCCGCCATGGCTCTCGGCGATCTGCCGTGACAGCACGAAGCCGACCCCGGAGCCACCGGACTTAGTCGTAAAGAAGGGCACGAAGAGATTGCCCGTGTCTCCTAGCCCAGGGCACTCGTCTTCGACGATGATCTCAACCCTGGCGTCATGAACCTCCCATCCGACCCGCACCCGGCGGCCCTCGGCTTCGAGGGTGGCATCGGCCGCGTTTCTCACAAGGTTGATCAGCGCCTGCTGCAGCTGATCGGCGTCCGCGGAACAGTTGGCCTCGGGGCCCGCCACCACTTCCACCGGAACCCGCGTCTCCAAGTCGGCAACCACCTGTACCAGACTGCCGACCGGGACTGGAGCCAGCTTCGGTGCCGGCAGCCGTGCGAGCCGGGCGTATGAAGCCATGAACCGCCCCAGCGTCTCGGCCCGTGACGAGATCACGCCCAGGCCTCGCTCCACATCGTCCTCGATCTCGGCGGGAAGCCGGCTGCGCCTGAGAAGTGTGTGGAGGCTGCCCGAAATCGACTTGATCGGGGCCAGGGAATTGTTGATCTCGTGGGACAGCACCCGGATGATGCGCTGCCAGGCCTTGCGTTCCTCTTCGTGCAACGCACGGCTCAGGTCCGAGAGCGCGATCAGCCTGAGCGGATACCCCTCCTGGCGGACGACACTGCGCCGGAGTTCCCACCGGCCCGACCCGCCGGGAAACGACAGCTCCACCGTGCCCGGCGTAGTTCCGGTCAACTGGCTGGAGAGACGCAACTCCTCGGCTGTCCTGCCCCTGAGGCGGTGCGCCGGTTGCCCGAGCAGTCTCTCGCCGGCGCGATTGACGATGCGCAGCACACCTTGCGGGTCGAAGGCCAGCACCACGATGTCGATCTCCTCCAGGACCTTGCGGAGCGTCTCCGTGGCTTCGACGGCCCCGAGCCTCTGCTCCCTCAGGATCTCCTCGAGTGAGTTGATCTCCAGATAGGCCAGCGAGAGAGGGTCCCGGGCATCACCAACCCTGGCCCTGATCGAGAAATCCCCCTCACGCAGGGCCGCGAGCATGTTCGCGATGGTCTCGAACGGACGGAGCGCATGGTTCTTCGCAGCGGCACTGAGCCCGAGCCAACCGGCGATCAACGCCAGCGCCAGCGGCCACCGCATGGCCGGATCGAGTCCGCTTCGCCACAGCAGCAGGAGTGCGACGACGACGGTGGGAAGGCCCGCCAACACGGTAAGGAGGAGAACCCGCCTGTCGTGTCGCGTACCCAGCCACCTGAGGCTCATTCCGTCTCCCGGCCTTCCATGCCGCGCGAACGCGATCAACCAGTCACGGGTTCCCGATCATCGTCCTGGGTCCTGATCCGCTTCAGACGCCGGTAGAGGGAGCTGCGCGTAAGCCCAAGCGCCCGCGCCGCCTTGCTCACATTTCCACCGTGGCGATCCAGTGCCTTCCGGACGAGGATGCGCTCGGCCTCCTCCAGCGTAACGTCGGCGAGGCTTGTCGAATCGCCTTCGCGCCCGCGCAGCCGGAGGTCGGCCGCCTCGATGTGCGAGCCGCGTGCCATAAGCACGGCCCGCTCGACCGAATGCTGCAACTCACGCACGTTGCCGGGCCAGGCGTGTGCCGCGAGGGCGGCCTCGGCCCCCGGCGAAAAGCCGACGATGGCTCTGCCGTAGCGGGTTGCCTTCCGCCCCAGGAAGTGCCGGGCCAGCAAGGGGATGTCCTCTGGGCGGCCCCGAAGTGGCGGAAGCTCGATCTCGACCGTGTTCAACCGGTAGAGCAGATCTTCGCGGAAGTCACCTCTCGCCACAGCTTCGCCGATGCTGGCGTTGGTGGCGGAGATGACCCGCACATCGACGTGCCGCACCTTCGACGAGCCAACCCGCCGGATCTCCCCGGTCTCGAGTACGCGCAGAAACCTGGCCTGTTGTTGCAGCGGTACGTTGGCGATTTCATCGAGAAACAGGGTGCCCTTGTGGGCGAGTTCGAAGCACCCGACCCGCTCGGTTCTGGCGTCGGTGAAGGCACCCTTTACATGTCCGAAGATCTCGCTCTCGAAGATCCCTTCGCCAAACCCTCCGGCGTTCACGGCGACGAGGTCGTACCCGGATCGATGCGACACGGCGTGCAGCCGTCGGGCGACTACCTCCTTTCCCGTCCCGTGCTCTCCGGTAATCAGCACGTTTGCGTGGGAGGGACCGACGCGATTGATGATCTCCAGCACCGGCCGCATAGCCGCGGATTCGGCGATGAGTTTCGGTGCGCTCTCTCCCTTGAGCCTGATGTTCTCGGTCTCGAGGCGCTGGGCACGGCGCAACGCCCGCCCGAGATCCACCTGCGTCCGAATCGTGGCGAGCAGCCGTTCGTTGTCCCACGGCTTCTCGACGTAGTCCCGGGCTCCTCGGCGCATCGCCTCCACGGCTCCGCCCACGCTGCCCCACGCCGTCATGGTGACCACGGGCAGAGTCTCGTCCAGTTCACGCAGGTCGCCGAGCAGGGCGAGTCCCTCCTTCCCGGAGGTCGTGTCGCGGGTGTAGTTCAGGTCGAGCAGGACCAGATCGAAATCACCCTTTTCGACCGCGCGCCGAACCGCAAGCGGGGACGTGACGGCCTTGGTCTTAAAGCCCTCGCCCTTCAGCAGCAGGCGCAGAGCTTCGAGAATGTCGCTCTGGTCGTCCGCGATCAGGATGCGCGCCGTCATGGGCTGCCTGCCTCAATCTCGTCCAATGGGGAAGTCATAAACTCACGAGAAAGCTTCGTGCCAATCGACGGCAGGAGGTCGTATCAGATGTTAGCCCAACAGCTTATGGCCATCATCAGAAGATGAGCTCCGGGATGGCTATCGACCGATAGTGGGACGGGCTGTCCCGTTTTCGAACAACCTGGGCGGGTTGGCGGGAGTTGTTGGGCGACCATTGTCCAACCGCCCCAGGCTCGACTAGCGTCCCATCCGCTCGATTCTCCAGACGTCGACATGGTCCAGGTCAAGGCTATCCTGACGGACGGTAACCAGGTAACCCGCACCGAACACGGGGACCGAGTCCTCCTTGCGCGGCGGGGCGGGAACGCTGCCCAGCAGCCGGCCTTCGGGGTCGAAGACCTCCAGCCGGTTGCCGGCCGTGCGAATCACCTCCACCCACAGGGTTCCGTCGGGCGCGAGGAAGATGTCCTCGATGAAAGGCTTGCGCGCGGGCCGGCTCGGACGCCGCGGATCACAGGACGCGTTCGGGTTCTCGGAGAGGAACTCCTCGAAGTCCCGGTTTCCGGCCGTCCATTCCTCGTCCGAGATGGGCTCTTCCGGCAGGCCGCGCTCGATGATGCGCAGGGTATCCGTGCCATGCCGGGTGATGGCGATCCGGTAGACATCCGTCATCGCTGAATACTGGACGCCACCCGCGCCGGGATGTTGAACCAGCCCGGACCCGAAGGGAATGTCGAAGAAGGTGATCAACGGATCGTGTGTGCATAGGATGCCGGTCGAACCAGGCGGCGCTTGCAGCCACGACAGCGTGTCCCCCGTCTCGCCGCGGCTGTCGTGACCGACGAGCACCGACGTGACCCCGGTCGCATCCCGCGTGTACCCAAGGCGGTAGACTCGGTCCGCACTCACGGGCCGGAACCGGATGTGGCCGACGGGTCCGCTCACGCTCCCCTCGATCCGCTGCTGTCCCAGCCACTCGCCTTCGGCGGAGAATTCGCCGATGCGCCCCAGGTTGGGATCCAGGGTCAGGAGCCGGTCGCCCACCCACGCGAGCGAATACGGGCTGCGGAACTCGCCCGGTCCCTCGCCATTGCGCCCGAAGGTACGTTGATGGACTCCGTCCAGGCCGAAGACCCGGACCTCGCGGTTGAACCCGTCGGCCACGAACAGCGTCCCATCCGGCCCCATTGCGACGCTGTTGACTCTGCCGAACTCCTCGGGAGCGCCCGTCTCCGCCACCGACTTGGGCCCGATGGACACGACCGGGACGAGCCGCCAATCGGGTGGGGTGCCCGTGGTGTTCGTGTGAATGATGTTGCCAACCGTGTCAACCGAAATGGCCAAGTCACCGGGGATGGTCCGGGGCCCGTCCTCGCAGCCGGTGAATGCAGTAAATGTCAGGATGAGGATGGTCACCCGAAGCCTGATCACTCCAAACCCGCCACATCGAGCCGGGGGGTCACGATGAGGATGAGCACGGGCTCGTCGGCGGAGCGGCGAGCCGAACCCAACAGCACCCTCTGACCATCACGCATCGTGACCGAGGCTCCGAGAAGCGGCGGTGATATCGGAGCGCCGGTCGGCCCCCACACGATCAGGTCGGTGAGGGTCACCTGAGCGCGGATCGTCCCCGTGGAACGGTGCGCACTCACCTCTGCATGGATCGTCAAAGGCTTGTCGTAGTCGTCCGGGAAGATTCTCTGGGACCCGCTGCCGCTGACGGTGGGCGATCCGCGGTAGGGCAGTACGAGGCCGACGTTCAGTACCGACGTCGACAGGAGTCGATAGCCCCGAAAGTTGAAGGCCATCCGGAGTTCTTTCACGACATCGCTGATTTCGGGATCCTCGTCCGTGAAACCATCCGCCTGCACCAGTTGAAAGACGAACTGCACGTTCCAGACGTCCTGAGCGGGGTCTTCCCGCTCTTGTGCGCCCGCGAAGCTCGCAAGCAGACCCAGGGCCAGCGGAGCGATCAACCCGCATCCAAGCCCTCTCTTCGCACTCTCAATCATCAGTCGCTCTCCTTGGGGTTGAGTAGCCAGACTACGGCCATGTCGGGATCGCTTGTGGGAAAGACCACGAACGGCCTGTCCGCCTCCACGTTCATCTCGGCCGTCATGCTCGGTGCGTGTGGAGTCCCTTGCACAGCGAGGGATTCGTCGCTCCCTCCGGTTCGGACGGTGCGCGTCAGGATCAGCGACGCGACGATGGCAGCGGCGGCCAACGGCACGAGGTTCCGTCTCCTCCAAAGGGTTCGAGGACGTAGCGGCGCGGCGCGCTCCCCCTCCGCGACCGACAGTCTTTCGCTCAACCGGTTGGCCATCGCGGCGAGGACCGCGTCCATCCTGCGCCCGTCTCCGGCAATCAGCTCGATGCTCTCACGCACCTGGTCATCCAGGCTCTCACGCGCGTCGAGCCCCCCCTCCAGGACCTCGTCCGGCCAGTCATCGCGATGATCCATCAGTCCCCCGTGTTTCCATATCGATGGCCCCGGGACAGCATCTCCCTGCGCATCGCGCGCCGTGCGCGCAGCAGATGTACCCGTAGCGTGTTCGGGTTCATTCCCAGCAGATCAGCCGCCTCGATCGGTTTTAGCCCCTGCAACTCCACCAGATCGAAGACCTCTCGTTGCCTCATGGGAATCTCGCTCAGCAGGGTCCGAATCAGGCGCAAGGTTCTCGTCATCTCGAGCTGTTCGAGCGGGTCTTCGCGCCGAGGCGTCTCTGTCTGAGCCAACTGCCCAAGTTTCTCGACCAACCGTCGGTCCCGCCGCTTCCCGCGCCGGTGATCCAGGCTGGCGTTCCGCGTAATCCCGTAGAGCCAACTCGTAACCCTGGAGCGGCCGTTGAAGCTCTTGATCGACGTGAGCATCTTCATCACGACGAACTGTGCGACATCCTCCGCGTCGTCGGGATCGCCGGTCATGATCAGCGCCCACCGGCAAACAACGGGTCGCAGATGGTCCGCCAGCCTTCCGAGCGCCTCCTTTTCCCCCGTCCTGGCCCTTTCCGCCAACTCCAGGATGTCTCGGTCGGAGAGCATGCGTTCCCAGTCTTTGCTTGTGCGGCCTTCCTGGAAGAAAGACGCCAGGAGAGACGGGAGCGTTTACCCGGGCGTCTTTCGGCAGTCCAGGTGAAGGCCGTTTGGAGTCACAGAAATGCCCGTAGGCGGGCACCGGGAAAGGGCCTCGGCGTGGAGCTGCAGAAGCTTTGAGAGGTGCTGCCGGCCCTCAGCGCGGATCCGCGAAGCGGTAGTAGAAGGCCGGCAGCGGGACGATGCGGGTGCGCGGCGGGCGTTCGTCCACCGGGTCGGGGCGGCGCATGGCCAGGGCCCGGTTGAGGTTGAGCTCGAATCCGGCGGCGTGGCGCTCCAGCGCGTGCCAGTCCACCCCGAGCGGGGCCCGCGCGATCAGGGCGAACCCGGTGCGCTGATCGGCGGGGAAGGCGGCGACGCCCCAGAGTCCGGCGCCGGCGAATGCACGAAGGTCGCCCCCGCCGAGGTACTGCTTGCCGGTAACCGCCAGCGACAGGTCCCGTCCCGAAAAGGTCCCGAACGCGAATTCCACCGCCCGGTTGTTGGACTCGTACTCGAAGACCAGGGAGATGAGGGCCGTGCCCCCGAGGGTCAAGCCGTAGCGGTAGACGGGTGGATCATCCCCAACGCCGACCGGGGACTGTGCATGCAGCAAGCCGCCGGGAGCGAGCCCCGCACAACCTGCCAACAGCAGAACCGCGAGGGTTCGGATCACGGCAGCCCTGCGCGCAGGCCGACGTAGAAGCTCCGGCCCGGACCGGGCTCGTTGTAGCGCCTCCCGAAGGCGTTTACCACCACCGACGCCGTGTAGAGCGTGTCGAAGATGTTGGTTACGCCCGCTACCGGGGCCACGTCGAGCGCGCCGACGGGCACCGGATCCAGCTCGAAGCGTACGTCCAGAAGCTGGTAGGGGTCGGTCTCGGCGGTGTTCACGTCGTTGACGGGAATGGCCGACACCCGGGTCAGGCGCAGTTCCGCGAACCAGCCCGGCTGGTCCAGCGAAGCGATGGCTTCCGCGCGGTGGGGGGCGAGCCCGGGGATCTGGTTGCCGCCGTAGTCGTTCCCGCGCGCCACGTAGTCGTCGAAGACCGCGTCCGTGTAGCTGTAGGTTGCGCGCAGGGAGGCGCCGCCGCCCGCCGCGAGTGTGAACGCGGCCTCGAAGCCCTGGTGGCTCGCCGACCCGGCGTTCGCATAGAAGGTGCGGTCGATGTCGGGCACCTCGATGGGGACCAGCGCGTCGCTGATGCTGGTGGTGAAGACGCTGAACTCGTAGGCGAACCGGTTCCCGGAGACGCCTCGCGCCCCGGCTTCGAGGCTCAGGCTGCGCTGCGGGTTCAGCTCCGGGTTGAAGCCGCCGCGGCCGCTGGGGTCGTTGGCCAGCTCGGTCGTGGTGGGGCTCTCGAAGGAGGTGCCGACGGTCGCGAACAGGCCGACGGACGAACCGGCTGCGACATGCAGCCCGACCGACGGGCTGATGGCGTCCATGAGACGGTCGCCGGAGTCGTCGCCGTTGGAGAGGAACGAGTCGTCCACGGAGAAGTTGAGCCGGTCATAGCGCACGCCACCCACCAGCCGGGCGCGCTCCCCCAGCCGCAGGTCACCCTGGCCGAAGAACGCGAGGGTGCGGACGTTCTCGAGCTGGTCGAGCCTGAGGTCGGACCGCTCGCCCCTGGCGTTGCCGTGGTTCTGGCGGTCGTCGCGCTGCAGGGCGAGCTCGCCGCCCAGGTTCCAGGTGAATTGTCCCGACTCCCCGGCCTCTCCCCGGAGTGCGCCGCGCGCGCCTGCCGCGGTGCGCTTCAGGTCGATAACGGCGGACGGGATGGGATTGTCGAGGTTCCGGAACAGGCCCCAAGCCGAGATGTCCGCCTCGCCCGCGGCGGCGGGGCCGGTCCAGGCGAACCCGAGCTGTCCCTGCGTGACCTTCTTGTTGGTCTGCTGGAAGATGCTTCCGGTATGCGAGCGCCGGTCACCGATCGCCATCAGCGAGTCGTTGAGCGATCCCGGGTTTTCTCCGTCGAGGTTGGCCAGATTCGCGGTCACCACCAGCTCGCCCTCCGCGGCGGGGGAGCGGAGCTGGCCGTTCAGATGCAGCCGGCGTGCGCCCCCGTAGAGCGAGCCGTCGTTGGCGATCGGGTTGATGCGGAAGCCGTCGTAGTTGAACCGGGAGGCGCTGAGCAGGTACTCGCGGTCACCCGACGCCCCGTTGGCGGTGGCCTGGAGCCGGCTCATGCCGTTGCTCCCGAAGATGGTGGAGAAGTCCTGGCGGAAGGGCTGGTCGGCCGCCCGCCGGGTCTCGAAGCGCAGCACCCCGCCCGCGCCGTTGCCGTAGGCCGACGAGCCCGGGCCGCGCAAGGCCTCCACCCGCCCCAGGGTGCCCAGGTCGAGGTGGTCGAGGGTCGACTGCCCGTCGGGCAGGGTTGCGGGAATGCCGTCCACGAGCACGGTCACCCCGCGTACGCCGAACTGCGAGCGGGCGCCGAAACCGCGTATGGAGATGCGCTCGCCCACCGCCGAGTTGTAGCGGTTCTGCACCTGGACGCCGGGCAGGCCCTGGAGCGCCTCCTCGATGGAGAGCCCGGCCTTCCCGCGGGTGAGCGCCGAGGTCCCCAGCACCGAGACCGCGAAGGGGACTTCTCCCAGCAGGATGGGCGTGCGCAGCACCGTCACCTCGATCTCGTCGAGCGGAATCACCGCGGACGAATCAGGCTCCTGGCCCGCCAGCGGGGCAGGGAGGTTCGCCAAGGCCAGCGCCAGGGCGAAGCCTGCGAGGACCACTTGACGAACCCGGGACCGCCGCGCGGAGGAGGCGGAAACGGTCCGGGGCCCCAGCCGGACAGGGTCGTGATGCAGAGGATGAGTCATCGTCGGGTTCCGGTTTGGAAAGGGAAGCTGGGAGCTCTCGTCAGTTCCTGATGTACACGGTCATGAACTCGGGCCGGCCCGCCTCTTCCAGAACGAGGGTCTCGGGCTCGGCCGCGCGGTCCGCCACGGCCGCTTCGACCACCACGCTCGGTCCCACGGGCACCCGGCAGAAGAGGAAGCGTCCGTCCTCGCCGGTGATTGCTTCGTACTGGCCGTCCCGCTGCTCGCGCCGCACAAGGCCGGCGTTGGGGTCGCCCCCGCCGCGCGGGTTGCTTCCCCGCGCGATGGTGCCGATATCCCAGCCGGTCCAGGTGGCGGTGACGAGGGCGCCCTCCACGGGGACTCCCGAGACGCCGTCCACCACCTGGCCGGCCAGCACGGCGGTGCGATCCACCGCCTCCACCCCGGCGCAGGCATCGCGCAGCACCTCGCCCCGGGAGGGGGTCAGCAGCCGCAGCGGCGTGATCTCACCGCGGCGCACTTCCACCTCCTCGGGCTGGGGCGCGAAGCCCACCTCTTCGAGCAGTGGGTGGTGGTAGGAGATGCGATACACCCCTTCGGTGAGCCCGGTCAGCCGGTAGTTGCCGTCCTCCCCGGTCACTGCAGAGTGATCGGTGCCTTCCGCGAACACGCGCGCACCTCCCAGCGGGCGAGTATGCAGCGAATCCAGCACCGTCCCTTCGATGGTCCCGGTCTCGGCCTCGACCAGGGTCTCTCCCAGCGGGGTCATGATTCGCATCACCACGGCGCCGGTCTCGCGGATCCCGGCCAGGAAGCGCTCCGGGATGTTGGTGAAGGGATTGGGCCGCATCCCGGGGCGGGGCATGCGGATATACCACTCGCGCACCACCCAGGTCCCGTTGGGGAGCCCCGCGAACATCACCTTGCCCCCCAGATGGCGCGAACGGAGCTCGGCGTCCAGATCCGCGTAATTGTACTCCAGCCACTGGAGTTCCGAGGATTCGGGCTGCAGCCACATGACGCCGCGGATGTCGATGTGCCCGCGGCGTCGGTCCACGGGTTCGAAGGCGAGCCCGATGAGGCCTTCGGTCTCGTCGTCACCCTCGCGCACGCGCAGGCAGTGGGTGTCGAGGAAGTCGTCCGAGAGCATCACGTTGGCGTCGGGGGCGTAGTAGTAGGTGCCGTCCTCCTCCTCCTGCACGAAGCCGTCCGCCATGAGTTCCTCGACGGGCCGCGAAACGAAGGTCTGGCGCTGCATGAGATCGCTGAAGTTGCGCTGCTCGTTCATCACCGTGCGCGCGTCGGGGTCGAGGTCCCGCTCGTACCTCATGGTGACGTAGCGATAGACGGACGTCTCGTCGGTGAAGGCCGCCGCCGCGAGCGCCTTGCGCGCCTCTTCCCACACCCGGGCCACGTCCAGCCCTCCCTCCGGGCGCAGTACGCAGCGGCGCTCGCCCTCCACGGTGATGTTGTCCAGCGCGATCGCCTGCACCGGCACCACCATGTCGTGGAAGGCCGCCGCGCCGGAGGCCAGTTCGAGCGGCAGGGAGGTAATACTGGCGTAGCCGATGCGGTCGGCGCGCAGGGTGTAGGTGCCGTCTCGCGGCGCGCGCAGCGTGAACCTGCCCAGGTCGTCGGTCAGGATGCGTCCCACCTGGGTCCCCTCGGTGTCCACGAGCACGATCATCGCGCCGGGCAAGGGGGTGCCGGCGCCCTCCTCCAGCACCCGTCCGCGCACGATCTGCGCGGTCGCGGCTGAGGCGGTGGCGGCGCAGGCGACAGCCAGCCAGGCGGCCGAAACCAACCATGAACCGACCCGCCCCGCGGTGCGGGGAGTCGATGCCGTGCCGCGGTGCATTGCGTCTGTCGTCATCCTGAGCATCCTCCTGACTGGACTGCACGGCATAGTTACCGCGATCCCGGCCCTCTTCCTATATTGAGTGAAATCACCGGTTGTTTCGTTGAGCGCAGGAGGTCCGGGATGTTCGGCCTGCCCCATGCATCGCTACACGATAGCGCACCACCTGTCCATTCCGCGAAAGTGGCGGCGGTGAGCCTGGCCCTGATCGCCGGGCTCGCATCGCCGCTGATGGCGCAGGAGCGCGGCTTCCAACCCACGGACTACTACCGCATCGTGGGCGTGTCCGAGCCGGCGATGTCGCCGACCGGCGCGTACGTCGCCTTCACCGTCACGCGCGTGATCGAGGCGGAGAACCGGCGCCACCGCGAGGTGTGGCTGCAGCCTCTCTCGGGCGGCCGGCCCGACGGCGAAGCGATCCGCTTCTCCGATCCCACCTCCGAGGCCAGCGGGCCGCGCTGGTCGCCGGACGGTCGCCTGCTCTCGTTCCGCTCGAGCCGCGGCGACGACCCCAACCCCATCTGGTTCCTGCGTGTGGACGGTCCCGGCGGGGAGGCCTTCCACATCGAGGGCGTGGACGGAGCGCCGGTGTGGTCGCCCGACGGCGGCAGCATCGCTTTCACCCGCGCTCCGGATGCGGACGACGGGGACGACGACGGCAACCGCCAGATCGCGCCCGACGCGGTTACCGGCACCCTGGATGCGGAGCGCTTCGATGGCCACGTGATCACGGCCATGCGCTACAAGCGCGACGGAGTGCATCCCCTGCTCCCGCACTACTCGTTGCGCGACAAGACCCAGCTTTTCGTGGTGTCCGCCGACGGCGGCACGGCGCGGCAGCTCACCGACCTCGAGTTCGATGTGGGTGGGGTCGCCTGGTCTGCGGACGGCCGGCGCATCTACTTCACCGGCAACGAGCGCCAGGACGACGAATACAACTCCGAGAACACGGGCGACATCTGGTCGGTGGCCGTGACGGGCGGGTCGGTTCGCCGCCTCACCACCAACCCCGGCAGCGAGTCGGCGCCTGCGCTTTCGCCGGACGGCGGCTCCATCGCCTACCTGTCGAGCCCCGCGCGCGGCGAGCAGTCCGACCTCATGGTGCGCGAAGTGGGGCCGGACGGCAGCATGCGCGGCCTTGCCGTCAACCTCACCGCCGGCTGGGATCTGCAGCCGGGAGCGCCTTCGTGGTCGGAGGATGGCACCGAGCTCCGCTTCTCCGCGGGCATCGGGGGCAATTCCCACCTGTTCGCCGTTCCGGCGGCCGGAGGTGAGATCCGGCAGGTCACCGCGGGCGACCGCAGGCTGTCGGGCTTCTCGTTCACCGCCGACGACGGCGTGATGGCGTTCACCGCCACGGATCCGGTGACCCCGGCCGAGCTCTACGTGGCTGCCGGCGACGGCTCCACCGAACAGAAGGCGACCGGCTTCAACGACGGCTGGCTCTCCGACATCACGCTCATGCCCGCCGAGCGCATCGCTTGGATGATGGACGACAGCGTCGAGGTCGAGGGCTGGGTGGTGCGGCCGGTGGACGAGGTCCCGGGCCGCAGCTACCCGATGGTGCTCAAGATCCACGGCGGGCCGCACAGCGCCTACGGCAATACCTTCTTCCCGACCTTCCATGTGCTCTCCGCCGCGGGCCTCTACGTCCTCTACACCAACCCGCGCGGTTCCTCCGGCTACGGGCACGCCTTCCAGTACGCCACCCTCGAGCAGTGGGGCATCGTCGACCGCGAGGACTACCTCGCCGGCGTTGACGCCACCCTCGCGGCCTATCCCGCCATCGACCCCGAGCGCCTGGGCGTCTCGGGCGGGAGCTACGGCGGCTTCATGTCCAACTGGCTGACCGCCACCACCGACCGTTTCGCCGCCTCCGCCTCGAGCCGCTCGATCACCAACTGGGAGAGCTGGTGGGGCACCTCGGACGCCCAGGGGCTCACGGAGTACGAGTTCGGCGGCACCCCGTGGGAGGAGCGGGACCTGTACAGGCGTCTGTCGCCCATCTCCTATGTCGAGAACGTGACCGCGCCCACCCTGCTCATCCACTCCGAGCAGGACTGGCGAACTCCGATGCCCGACGCCGAGCAGTGGTTCATGTCGCTCAAGAAGCTGCGCGTTCCCGTCGAGCTGGTGCGCTACCCCAGGTCCAGCCACGGTCTCTCGCGCACCGGCGAGCCCTGGCTGCTGGTGGACCGGCTGGAGCGCATCCGCAGCTGGATGGTGCACTGGCTGATCGAGGAGGAGGAGACCGTTACGAGCCAGCCCCGGTAGCCGCGGAGGGAATGCACCAATCCCCGAGGGGCCTGCGCGAGCCCGGCAGCGGCATGAGGGAACCCGGAGCCATGGGCGAGTCCGGCGGCGAGCGCGCGGATCCGGCCCTCATCCTCGGGGCACGTCCTGCGAGTCTCGACGACGGCCTGCGCATCGGCACCTCCAGAGGCGGACGCCCCATCCACGCCTTCAGATTCGGCTCCGGGCCGCTGCGCGTGAGCCTGCTCGGGGGATGCCATGCCGACGAGCCCGTGGGGCCGGCGCTCCTCGCCAGGCTGTGCGGATGGCTGGGCGGGCTGGCTCCGGATCATCCGATGCTCGAGCGCTTCGAGTGGTGGATCGTGCCGCATGTGAATCCCGACGGAGCGGCGCGCAATCGCGCGTGGCAGGCTGGTGGGCTCGACTTCGAGTTGGGCGAGTACCTGACGCACGTCGTGCGCGAACTCCCCGGAGACGACATCGAGTTCGGCTTCCCCGCGGCCTTGGATGACACGGCCGCCCGGCCCGAGAACCGGGCGGCCAGTGCGTGGTGGGCCAGCGCCGGTGGCGCCTTCGATCTGCACGTCTCGCTCCACGGAATGGGATTCTCGTCCGGCCCCTGGTTCCTCATCGATCCGCACTGGATCGACCGGACCGGGTGCCTGCGTGCCCGCTGCAGGGAGGTGGTGCGCGACATGGGATACCGCCTCCACGACGTGGAGCGGGAAGGGGAGAAGGGCTTCGTGCGCATCGCCCCCGGCTTCTGCACGCGCCCGAACCACAACGCCATGCGCGAGCACTTCGTGGAGCTCAGGGACGAGGCCACGGCGGGACGCTTCCGCCCCAGCTCTATGGAGGCGGTGCGCTCGCTGGGGGGCGACACCCTCACGCTGGTAACGGAGATGCCGCTGTTCATCACACCGGGAGTCGGGGAGACGCTCGGTCCTCCGGATCCGGCGGCGGCTCGTTGGAAGACCCGCATCGACGGATGGAGGGCGGAGCTGGCTGCCGGCCGCGCGGCGCCCGCCGAGGTAACCCGCGAGGGTGCGCGGCTGGGGATCCGGCCCATGCCCGTGGCAGACCAGATGAAGCTGCAGTGGACGCTCGTGGAGGCTGGGCTCGAGACGGTCGCCGCCCGGGCGCGCGCGTGATGTCGACCCACGGCTTCGAACCCGCCGCCGACATCTTCCACGAGCGCCGCGCGCTGGTGCTCGACGCATTGGGAGACGCCGCCATCGTGCTTCCGGCGGCGGCGGACGCGTGCCGGCGGGGCTCCGACCCCTCCCCGTACCGCCCTGACTCCGAGTTCTTCTATCTGACCGGTTTCACTGAGCCCGGAAGCGTTCTCGTCCTGCGCGGCTTCGCCGAATCGAAGCGCTCGGTGCTCTTCACCCGCTCCCGCGATGCGACGGCGGAACTCTGGGGCGGGAAACGGCTCGGCCCCGAGGCTGCCCGCGAGCAATTGGGCGTGGATGCCGGCCATCCCCTGGATGAGCTGGGGCAGGAGCTCGGTATCCTGCTCAAGGGAGCGAGCCACGTCTTCTTCCGGCTGGGATCCGATCCGTGGGTTGACCGCCTGGTGCGGGGCGCATTGGCGCATGCCCGCGCCCGCGGCGCGCGCAAGGGACTGGGACCGCGCGGCGTCATCGACCCGGGCGAGATTCTGGATGAGATGCGGCTCCGCAAGGACGCAGGGGAGGTGGAGTCGCTGCGGAGCGCCGCCGCGCTGACGCTCGCCGGGCACCGCGCGCTCGCCGGGGAGCTTCGACCCGGGGTCGGGGAGTGGGAACTGCAGGCGTCCCTCGAGGCGGTGTTCCGCCGGCACGGGGGCGCGACCCCCGCATATCCGTCCATCGTGGCGTCGGGCGCCAACGCTTGCGTACTCCACTACGCAGAAAACCGGCGCCGGGCACAGGCGGGCGAACTGGTGCTGGTGGACGCGGCCGCCGAACTCGGCCACTACTGCGCCGACGTGACCCGCACCTACCCGGTGGACGGGCGCTTCACCGCGGACCAGCGGGCCGTCTACGAGATCGTGGACGAAGCGCGCGCGGCCGCGATCGCCGCCGCCGCGCCGGGCGTGCCGGTGAGCTCGGTGCACGGGGCCGCTTGCGACGTGCTGGCC
>VYDD01000472.1 GCA_009843625.1 Gammaproteobacteria bacterium
CCACCGGACCTACCAGCCCGCCCTCACCATTGCGCGCGGAGAGGAAATCATGGCCTTCCACCTGGGGTCGTGCGTGGTCATGCTGCTCGAGCGCGACAGCCATGAATGGGTGCCCGGCCTGACCGCCGCGAGGGAAATCCGCCTCGGGGAAGCGCTCGCGCGGCCGTTGTCCTGACCCGGGTCGGCCCGATCCACCGAGCGTCTTTCGGCAGGTCCTCCGCGCGGTTCCCCGCGGGACGCGACGCACGTCACTCCGCCCATCCCGGGATCGGCTCATGTTGACCACGGTCCGCTCGCGGGGCATCCTTCCCGATTCCGACACCCGATCCGCCCCGCAGCCGAGGAGCCTCCGTGGAACTCTTTCAGACACTATCCGACCTGGGGAACCGCTACATCGTGGAGCTGGGCATCTCGGTCGGGGACGAGACGGTTCCCTTCATGGTGATCCTGCTCCTTGGCGTGGGCGTCTTCCTGACCCTGCGCCTCGGGTTCGTGCAGGTGCGCAGGCTGGGCCATGGGTTCGCCGTCACCTCGGGCAAGTACGACGATCCTGACGAACCGGGCGACGTCTCGCATTTCCAGGCGCTGACCACGGCGCTGTCCGCAACCGTCGGCATCGGCAATATCGCCGGCGTGGCGATCGCGATTCACTGGGGAGGCCCGGGTGCGCTCTTCTGGATGTGGGTCACGGCCGCGCTCGGCATGGCCACCAAGTTCACCGAGGTGACGCTCGCCCAGAAGTACCGGCAGGTCGAGGCGCCCGATCACGACGCCCACAAGTGGGAGGGGACGGTGAGCGGCGGTCCGATGTACTACATCGAGCGCGGGCTGGGAGCGCGCTGGAAGTGGATGGCCGTATTCTTCGCCATCATGCTGGGGCTGACCGCCTTCCTCACCGGCAACGCGATTCAGGCCAACACGGTCTCCGATTCGATGCGCACCATCTTCGGCATCCCTGCCACGGTGAGCGGTCTGGTTACCTCCGGAGTGGTCGCACTGGTCATCCTTGGAGGGATTACCCGGATCGGACGGGTTACCGGAATCCTGGCGCCGGTCATGGCCGCGGTCTACTGCCTGGGCGCGCTGGTCATCCTGCTCTTCAACGCGGCCGACATCGTTCCCGCACTCGGTCTCATCTTCCGCGAAGCCTTCAACCCGACCGCGGGCGTGGCCGGGACCGGCGTGGGCGCCTTCCTCGTGACGCTGATGTGGGGTGTCCGCCGCGGCCTCTTCTCCAACGAGGCAGGCCAGGGCTCGGCGCCCATCGCGCACGCCGCGGCCAAGACCGACGAGCCGGTGTCGGAGGGTGTGGTCGCGCTGCTCGAACCCTTCATCGACACGATCGTGATCTGCTCGATGACGGGACTCGTGATCATCACCACCGGCGTATGGAACGCCCGCATCCCCACGGAAGTCACGCTGGGGGGCGGCGACCTCGGGTATGTCACCGTGGATGCCATGGGCAACAACGAGGGCGCGGACGCTCCGGCCGAAATCCGCTTCGAGAACGGAGTCCCCGCGGATCCGGGCGGCGTGCACATCGCATGGCACGACGCGTACGTCGACATGCTGTACGTGGACGAAGCGCATACCACACCCTTCACCGGAACCGTCCTGCCGGACGAAGGCCTTGCCCGGACAGACGACGGCCAGACCTACGAGTCCCTCCACGGCGAGGCCTTCGAGAGCGGTGCGCCCCTGACCATGGAAGGCTTCCGCCGAGGATTGAGCGCGCTGGGCGACTGGGGGCACATGATCGTTGTTTTCTCGGTGCTCCTGTTTGCGATATCGACGGCGATCGCTTGGAGCTACTATGGCGACCGCTGTGCGTACTATCTGCTGGGGGCGAACGCCGTCCTGCCGTACAAGCTGGTCTTCGTCATCATGCACTTCGTCGGCGCGGTGCTGCCTCTGACGGTGATCTGGAACCTGGGCGACATCTTCCTGGCGATCGTCATCGTCCCCAACCTGATTGCGCTCTTCATGCTTGCGCCCAAGGTGGCCGAGGAGGCCAACGGCTACTTTGCGCGCAAGCCGTGGCTGCGGCAGCCGGGATCATCCCGCGAGTAGGGAAACAGCGGTTCGCCGAGCGGGGTTACTCCCGGGAACCGAGGCTGCGTCCCGGACCGAGGGCGCCATCGCCAAACCGGTTTCGGGCGATGTCCATCACCCGGGAGATGCGGCGTGCGCGGTCCGGATCCGGATCGTCGGCTTCGGGAAGGAAGGCGAGTTGCGCGCGTTTCCCTTCGCTCGAGAATCCGCTGGCGGCGACGCCGAGGAGGCGCGCAGGAGTTCGGCGCCGCGACCGTAGTTCGGCGAGAAGCTCGCGAGCCACGCGAAGGATGGCCTGGTCCGATTCCACCGGCCGGGGCAGGGTGCGGCTGCACTGGCGGGTCGCGAAATCCCGGTCCCGGATCTTGACGGTGATCGTGCGCGCTCCCCCACCGAGTCGGCGAACGCGCCGCGCGACCGAGTTCACCTGTCGCGACAGGACGCCGTCCAGCTCATCGTCGTCGGAGAGGTCGGCGGCGAACGTCCGCTCCACGCTCACCGACTTCCGCTCTCGCACCGGGAGCGTGCCCTCGCCGTCCAGTCCCCGCACCCGGTCGTGCAGCCAGCGGGCGCGCCGGGCTCCGAACCAGCGCTCGAGCCATTCCTGCTGGACCCGCAGCACGTCGGCAACGGACCGAAGCGACCGGCGCTCGAGCGCCGCGCGGAACGCGGGGCCGATCCCGGGGATGTCCTCGAGGTCGAAACGCCGCATGAACTCGGCTTCCTCTCCCGGAGGCACGATGCAGACGCCCGCCGGCTTGGCGAGTCCGGTGGCGAGCTTGGCGATGAGGCGCCGGGTGCCGCCTCCCGCGGAAACCGAAATGCCGGTGCGCGCTAACACGGTGGCGCGGATGCGCCGGGCGGTGCCTTCGAAGGACTCGCCGGCCAGCATCCTCTCCGTCCCCGAGAGATCCAGGTAGAATTCGTCGATGGAAGCCGGTCTGACCACGGGCGACAACTCTTCCAGCGCGCGCCGAACTTCCCGGCTGCGCCGCACGCACGCAGCCCTCGGTACGGGAACCACCGCGGCTCCGGGACACAAGCGGAGCGCCTGCGCGGTGGGCATCGCCGAGCGGACGCCGTGTTTGCGCGCCTCGTAGGAGGCCGACGCGACCACGCCCCGACCCTCCGGCGTCCCCCCGACGATCAGCAGTCGCCGACGTCCCGCGCCATCGGGATCCTCGAGGCGCGCCACCTGCACGAAGAAGCTGTCGCAGTCGACCAGAAGAATGCGCGGCGGGTTCATCTTCAGCGTCCAGGTTCTCCCGCGGCCAGTGGTGGAACTCCGGGGCACTTGCCTGTAAGATACGATGCCGATTCCCCGACATACCACGCCTCGTCCCGGTGAGGTGCCCGGGAGAACGTCCCCTTCATACAGCGGAGCCTGCGACCATGGCCTATCCCCACGAGCTTCCGGACCTCGGTTACGACTACGATGCGCTCGAGCCGCATATCGACGCGCGCACGATGGAGATACACCACTCGAAGCACCACGCGGCCTACACCGCCAATCTCAACGCGGCGCTCAAGTCGCACGCCGGCCTCCAGGGGCGCAGCGTGGAGGACCTGCTGGGCAACATGGGCGACGTCCCCGAGGCCATTCGCGGCGCGGTGCGCAACAACGGCGGCGGATACGTCAATCATGCGCTTTTCTGGGACCTGATGACGCCCGGCGGCGCGGACACCCCAAGTGGTGACCTGGCCTCGGCGATCGAAGCTGCCTTCGGCTCCGTCGACGAGCTGAAGAGCCGGGTCAACACAGCGGCCATCACCCGCTTCGGCTCCGGCTGGGGCTGGGTGGTCGCCACCGATTCCGGACTGGCGGTGCGCTCCACGGCGAACCAGGACAGCCCGCTCATGGATGGCCAGACCCCGATCCTCGGCGTGGACGTGTGGGAGCACGCGTACTATCTGCGCTATCAGAATCGTCGGCCCGACTATCTCACCGCGTGGTGGAGCACGGTCAACTGGGACGTCGTGGCCGCCAACTTCGCCGCCGCCGGATAGGACCTCCCGCCAGGCATCGCGGGCTTGCGGACGGGGGAGAATCGACGTATAGAATACACCCTGCGCACTCTAAACAAATGAAGTTTGGAGATGGTCGGAGTGGGGCGATCCGGTCACCCTCCCGCTACAGCCTGGATCTGGATGGGAGACGATGGGACGATACGGCACTCGGGCAGGAGTCCTGGTCTGCGGCGCGCTGCTGGCCGCAGGCCTCGCGCCCTCCTCATCCGCCGCGCAGAGCCTCCGCGGGTCGTCCCGCTCGCTGACGGCCCAGAACGCGCAGGCGCGGGCCCACGACTTCACCTACCTGCGGGACGCCGCGCACGTGCGGCGGTTTGTCGAGCTGGGCTACCTGGTGCCGCTGTACGGCAACCGGGACTATGACATCGATGACGAGGTCAGCTTCCCGTACGCCCGTCCCCAGGTTCGCACCTTCGTAGAACGGCTGGCGGGGCAATATCGCAGGGCCTGCGGGGAAGTCATGGTCGTCACCAGCCTGACGCGCGCGCTAAACCGGCAGCCCCCCAACGCCTCCAGCCGCTCGGTGCATCCCACCGGCATGGCCGTTGACCTGCGCCGGTCCAACCATCGCCCCTGCCGCGCATGGCTGGAGGATGTCCTGCTCTCTCTGGAAGCGAACGGCGTACTGGAAGCCACGCGCGAGTCCCGACCCCCCCACTACCACATCGCCCTGTACCCCGAACCATACACCCGCTACGTCGATGGCCTGAGGACCGGAGCCGTCCAGGCCACGGAGACCCGGGTGGCGGCCGCGACGGATGCGGCGGAGGCTGCGTCGGCGGAGGATGTCGCGGCAGCGGGCGCCGGTAGCCGATCGTATCGCGTGCGCTCCGGAGACGCACTGTGGGACATTGCACGCGCGTACGGGACGACGATCGCGGCGATCCAGCAGTCGAACAACCTTCTGGGCAGCCGGATCTATCCGGGTCAGGTCCTGACAATCCCGGCGGGTGGCGGAGTCGGCGTACAGGCCATGCACCTGAGTTACCGGGTGCAGCGGGGCGATTCCCTGTGGGACATCGCGCGCGCACACGGGACGACGATCGCTGCGCTGCGGCGGTCGAACAACCTGCGGGGCAGCCGAATCTACCCGGGTCAGGTGCTCAACATCCCCACGCAGTTCCGGTAGCGGCCGGAGCGGCTCTGGAGCCGGGTCGTCCCGGATTCGACATTCGGTAGTCCCGGAACGCCATCCCCGGCAGGATCCCCGGACGCCATCTTTCATGGCATGAACGGGGGATTCACACTTTTCGAGTGCCTGGTGGTGCTGGCCATCGTCGGCATCGGGATCGCGCTGGGGATGCCTGCCCTGCAACTGCACCGTGATCGCTGGGCCGTGACTCAGGCGCGCGAAGCCAGCGCGGGGCTGCTCGCCCGCGCCCGGATCGACGCGCTGGGGTCCGGTGCCTCGCAGGTCACGATTGTGCCGGGCCGCGGGCACATCGAGCGCAGCCTCGGGGGCACATTCCGGGAGCGTGTCGACCTGGGAGCCCTCTACGGGGTTTCGCTCGACATCTCGGGGCGGGATACGCTCGCGACCATCGAATTCAATGCGCTCGGACTGGGCCGGATGGCCGCCCGGACGCTTCGCTTCGGGCGGGGCGCAACACATGCGTCGCTGGTGGTTTCCACCTACGGGCGGGTATCCCGGCGATGAGTGTGCCGAACTGGGCGTCCCCTGCGGCGGCGGCCGTACCTGCCGGGTTCACGCTCGTAGAGGCCATGCTGGCCATCGTGCTCCTGTGCACGGGTCTGTTGGCAGCGGCCGCGCTCGGCACCGCATCGCTTCATTCCTGGCGGCGCGCCGGAGAACTGTCCGCCGCGGTGGTGGCGGCGGGGGAGATCGCCGACTCGCTCGGGCTCTTCGGGGCATCGGGCGGCGGGACGCGCCAATACCCGTGGGGGGCGCTCGTATGGGACGATCCGGTTCCCTTGGGAGGGAGGCTCCTGCAGGTGGTCATCCGGGCCAGCGCGCACGACACCACAAGAGCGGAGTTGCTGCGCGTCACGACAATCGTGCCGGCACACTGACATGGGCGCGCCACACCCGCGGGCAGCCGCTTGTCGCCAGGGATCATCGATCGTGGAGGCCCTTACCGCCATGGTGCTCCTGGTAGCGGTCATGGCGGCGGCGCTGCAGACGCTGACGACCCTTCGGCATGCCCTTTGGAGAGTGACAGGAGACGCGCAGGTGCGCGAAACGAGAAGGATCACACGGTACACGCTCGCGCAGGAACTGAGGACGGGGCTTGCCGGGATCGACTGGGTGGCAGGCGCCGGAGATTCCGTTGCCTTGAGGGCGTTTCGGGGAACGGGGGTAGGTTGCGCCACCGTCCCCCAGCCCCTTTGGGCGGTGCGCTACACCGGACTGCGCCGACCCGACCCCGCCAAGGACTCCGTGCTCGTCCTCGCCGCCGATGGGGTGTGGCGTGTCGCGGAACTCGTCCGGGCTCGGGCCGGCGCATGCGGCGATGGCACCGCCGGTGAGGTTTGGGAACTGAATCCGGCCGTACCGGAGGCGGTCGTGGGACGAGTATTCGAACGGGGCAGCTACCACGTCGCTGCGGAAGCCTTCCGCTACCGCCCGGGCCGAGGGGGGCGCCAGCCGCTCACCGCGCAGGTCCTGCGAACAGGCGCAGGTGTGGGCTCGAGGGTGTCGGGCCGCGGAACCGGACTCGATCTGCGGCTGGCCTTTGGCCAGGCTCCCGTTGCGACCACAATTGACTCGGCGCGCGTGTGGCCGCGGGAGACCTGGCCGTGAGGAGCGTCACCGGCCCGGAAGACGCGGTCGCCGGGGGATTCGCGATTCCGTTAATCCTCATGGTGCTGCTCGCCGCGACCGCCTTCGGGCATCTCCTCCACTACCTGGCGCACCAGGAACTGACGGTAGCTCGAGCGGAACGCGACCTGCTGATCGCACGGCTCGCCGCGGAGGGCGGAGTGCGCGCGGTGACCGGCACGGCGACGGGGCTGCTCACGGCCGTGGCGGTCGGGGACAGCACGGTGGTCGAGGGTGCGCACGGGCAGCGAGGTGCCTATCGCGTGGCCGCGCATCGCCTTACACGCGAGATCCACCTGCTTGCGGGGGAGGGCCTGGTGAACGGTGCAGCCCGCGCGAGGGTCGGGCGGCTGACCTGGGCGCTCGACGCAGGCGCCCGCATCAGCACGTTCCCGGCGGCGGTCGCTGCTCGGGCCAGCATCACGGTAACGGATTCGGCGCGTATTGCGGGTGACCGCGTTACGGCATTGCCGTTGGCCTGGGGTGCTACCGAGTGCGCATCGCAGCTTCCGGTGGCGGATTCCATCTTCCCGCATGGCGCAGTAGCCGAGAGCGGGAGCTGGGCGCCCCCGGCTGCCACGTTCGAGCCGGCCCGGCGGCAGCGCCTGGCGCTCGACCTGAATCCACCGTCGCCGAGTCTCGGAGTCCTCTCCTTCCAGGATCTTGCGGAGGTGGCGGACATCACGCTCGGTGTCGCTGGCGGCAGTACGCGCGCCCATCTCGGCAGCGGTTGTCCCGCCACCGCGACCGGCAACTGGGGCACGCCCCTGAGTCCCGCCGGAAGCTGCGGGGCCTACCTGCCGGTCGTCGTTGTCCGCGGGTCGCTGGAGGTGACCGGCGGCGAGGGACAGGGGGTGCTCGTGGTGGACGGGGGCGCAAGCTTCCTGGCGAACGCAACCTTCGCGGGGCTGGTGCTTGCGACGGAGGCCGTCCGCCTTGCCGACGATGCCCGCGTTGCCGGGTGGATCCGCTCGGGCGACCGGGTCCTCCTGGAAGGACGGGCTCTGGTGGAGGCGTCCGCCTGCGCCGGCCTGCGCGCGCTCAGCCATGCCGGACTACGGACGATGCGGGCCCTGCCGGCAGGCTCCTGGCTCGAGCCCGTCTAGGCCGATGGGCTGGTTCAGGCGCGGGCAAGTGTCCCTTGGGCTCGATGTCGGGAGCCGATACCTGAAGGTCGTACAGATGAGCCTTGCGAGGCAGACTCCCGAGGTCTCCCGGATCGCGATGCGCGCGTTGACGAAGGGAGGCGACGATGCACGCGCCGGAGCTCCCGTGGTGGACGCGGTCGTCCAACTGTTCCGGGACTCCGGACTGAAGCAGGGCGGGGTAGTGACCGGCGTCGCCGGTCATGGTGTCATTGCCAAGCGGATCCAATTGGAGCGCATGAAGCCGTCCGAGTTGCGGGAGGTAATCCGCTGGGAGGCCGAACAGCATCTTCCCTTCGATATCGCCAGCGTCGAACTGGACTTCCAGATCCTCACTCCGGGGGATCCCATGGATGTCCTTCTGGTGGCGGCCAAGCGCGACCTGGTGCATGAGGCCACCGAAATCGTGCGCACCGCCGGGCTCGCGGTCGAAGTCCTTGACGTAGATGGCTTTGCGCTGAGAAACGCCTTGATCCACAACCATCCCGAAGCGGCCGAGGGTGTCGTCATGGCCGCCGACATTGGCTGGGAGACGACGACGGTGGTCGTTGTGGAAGAAGGAATCCCCGCGGTAACGCGCGATTTCCACTTCGGCGTGCGCTCCCTGTGCAAGGCCGCCCAGCGGGAGACGGGCCTGGGGGCACGGTCTACGGAAGCGATGATTCGCGGCCAGCGGGTATCGCCCGGCCTGCAGGCGGTCATCGAGTCCGCCGCGGACGAAATGGCCGTGGGACTGGGGAGGGCGTCGGCCTTCCTGAAGACGAGGTCCGCCGACCTTGGTCTGGGGCGCGTCTACCTGAGCGGCGGGGGTGCCCGGATCCCGGGTCTGGCCGAGGCGCTGGGCCGCATCCTCTCCGTCGAAACACACGTCGCCAACCCCTTCGAACGGATTCCCGTCCGTCCCGATGCCTGCGTTGATTTCGAGCTGGAAGAGGTCGCGCCCATGCTGTTGTTGCCGGTGGGTCTGGCGTTGCGCTCATTCCCATGGAGTCGCGACCGGTGATCGAGATCAACCTGATGTCCGGGGGATCGGCCCACGCCGCGCGCAGGCGGCGATCGTCAGCGGATGCGTCGCCTTCGAAAGCCGCGTCGCCGTGGCACCTGGCGGCGAGCCTTCCCGGGCTGGCCACCCTCCTGGTGCTGGCGTTGCTTCACCCGGGTGCCCGCGATCGTCAGCGAGTTCTGGAGGATCGAGTCACTCAAGCCATGAGCGACTCGACCGCACTGGCCGGTCTGATCTCCTCCGCGGACCAATTGCGTGCCGGACGCGATTCCGTGGCCGCGCGAGTGCAGGTTATCCGGGAGCTCGACCAGGGGCGGTACGTCTGGTCCCACATCCTCGATGAAGTGGCGGCTGCGATGCCGGAGTTCACCTGGTTGACGCGTATCGCGGAAGCGGGCGGCGGGGACAAGGTCCAGGTGGAGATCGAGGGACGAACCGCCAACACCTTTGCCCTGACGCGCTTCATGAACCGGCTGGAGGCCTCTCCCTTCTTGGCTTCCGTCAGCCTGGTCGGTACCGAGCAGGTGGCGGAACGACTGCCGGACGGTGCGGAGTGGGTTCTCAGCGCCTTTGTGCTCCGCGTCTCCTACCAGCCCCGCCCAACCGTGGGCAACCCGGCATGATGATCGTGATGCCGGGTCCGCGGCCCGCGCTGCTGGCGGCGGTGCTGGTGACGCTTGCCGCAGCTCTGTTCTATCGTGAGCACCGCAGCCGGGACGGGGAGGTGCAGCGGCTGACGCGCCGTCTGGAGCAGCTGGAGGCCGGAAACCAACGCGCTCGGAACCTGCTGCCCGAAGAGACCGCGCAACTTGCGGGCCGGCTGAGACGCTACTCGGATCACATCGCGCGCCTCGAGCAGTTGATCCCCCGCACGGAGGAGGTCCCGGCGCTTCTGGAGTCACTGGCGGCCGAGGCCCGGCGGTCGGGGCTCGGAGACCTGGCTTTCCTGCGCCCCGGAGAGGAGGAGGCGAATCCCTTCTACACGAGCCGGACCTACGAGATGTCCGTGGAGGGCCGCTACCACGAGGAGGCCCGTTTTCTGACCGCGGTCGCGTCGCTGCCGCGCATCGTTACGCCGATGGAACTGGAGATGATCTCGATCCCCGATCCGGCCGTGGAGGAGGGTCCGGCGGTGCGCGCCCACTTTCGGATCGAGACATTTGTGCGTCCGCCGGCAGGGACGGAGCCCGCCCTCGGCGGATCGAACGGAACCCCGGCGGAGGTCGTCCGATGAATGTGAAACCGTTACTCATGGTCGCCCTGGTGGTCCCGTTGCTTGTCCCCCGGACCATCATCCGGCAGGCTCGACCTCCGGCGTCCTCCGGCGAGGGCGTCCCCGGAACGCAGTCCGAAGCGAACCTGAGCGATGAGACGGGCGAGCCGGGCCTCGACCGCGAAGTCTTCGTCTACCCGGCAGGCGACCGGCGTGACCCGTTTGAACGGCCTCTGCCCGGTAACCCGGCGGGCACCAGGTTCGAGGACCTTCGGCTCATCGGCGTCATCCATTCTCCCAACGTCGGGGAGAGCGTCGCTCTGGTCAGTTCCGGGACGGCGATCCCGGCGGCCGCGGCCGCCACCGGTGAACGCACGTTTCGCCTTCGCCAGGATGTGGTTCTCGGCGAAATGAAAGTCCTCCGGGTCGAGCCGGAGTACGTGATCCTGGAGATCCGCCGGTTCGGCATTGGAGAGCAGCGGGAGCTGCACCTGAGTCGGCCACCAGGGAGGTTGGGGCGATGAGACCGATGCTGACGGCGTGGCTGTGCCTTGGGTCGCCGTGGATGAGTGTTTCCGTCGTCGACGGCGAGGCGTCCCCAGGTGCGCCCGGCTCCCGGGATGTTCATCTCGCTGGCGAGGCTGCCCCTGCAACACTCGCTCGGCAGGTTGCTCAGCCGCCGCCCGGGGAACCGCGCATCACCGCCACCTTCGTCTCCGCTCCCCTCCGGGACGTGCTCTTCACATTCTCGGAGTTCGCGGGCATCTCCATCGTCCCAGGGGCCGACGTGACGGGCATCGTGTCGGCCGATATCCGGGACCAGCCCTGGGACGAAGCCCTTCGCGTCATTCTCGATTCGCACGGGCTGGCCGCGCGCGAGCTGGAAAACGGCATACTCAGGGTGGACGACATTGAGAACCTGAACCGGCGCGAAGGTGTTGAGCCCCTCGAAACCGGGGTGTTTCACATGAGCTACGCGACCGCCGCCGACCTGCTGCCCGCCGCGCAATCGCTCCTGAGCGACCGCGGCAGCGCATCCCTCTCGCTGGCCACCAACAGCGTCATCGTGATGGATGTCCCCAGAGTGCTGGCCCAGGTCGAAGCGCTCGTCGGGGAACTCGACATCCGCGCTCCCCAGATCACCATCTCCGCCCGGATCGTCTTCGTGAACCGAACCGGTCTGGAGGAACTCGGGGTCGCCTATGATCTCCGTGACTCGCGGGGCCACCATTTGTTGCTCCCTTCCGGCGCAGCGGATCCCGGCGAAGACACCGGAGGGACGGGCGCAGAGGCCCCCGGGAGCGACGCAGCCGGCGAATCGGTCAGCGGCGAGATGGTGTTGTTGGACGGAAGCTCCATCTCCGCACTCGGCAACGCAGCAACCCGCATCTCGGGGTCCGCGCTCTCCGTGCTGACCTCGCTGGTGTTGGGACGGCACACGCTGCTGGCCTTCCTGGAAGCGCTCGAGACGCTCAACCTGTCTCGCATGGAGGCGGCCCCCTACATCTCCGTGCTGGACAACCAGACCGCCCGCATCCTGGTGGGCGAACGCACGCCAATCAGGGTGCTGGACGCGGGTGCCGGAAGCGCGGGAGAGCTCCAGTCTCCGGTCGTGCCCACGGCTGCAGTGGAAATCCAGGAGACGGGTATCGTCTTCGAGGTAACCCCGCATGTCACCGAGGGAGGCCATGTCCTGCTCGACCTGCATGCGGAACGCTCTTTTGCGGAGTTTACCCCGGCCGCGTCCGACGCCGGAGTCATCTTCCATACGCAGGAAGCATCTTCCCGCGTGCTGGTTCAGGACGGCGAAACGGTGGTCATCGGCGGTTTGACGGTGACCGAGGAGATCGAGAGCCGCTCGGGCATTCCTCTGCTGATGAGGATCCCGGTGCTCGGCGCCCTCTTCCGCGTCGACCGCAGGCAGACGATCCAGCGCGATCTGGTCATCCTGGTGACGCCGTACATCGAGACCTGAGCGCAGCTCGGGCGCAGGCTGCGAGCCCGGCTTCCGCCCGGGTCGCGGCATACGCTCCGGGTTGACGACCGAGGGAGGGTTGGCTATGACTCCGCCAACCCTCTCTCCGGGAGATTCAACCACATGAGGCGAATCAGCTTTCGGACGGCCGGCGAGTCCCACGGACGCGGCCTGCTGGCGATTCTGGAAGGGCTGCCGGCAGGGATGCCGCTCTCGACCGAGCGCGATGTCGACCCCGATATGAAGCGCCGCATGGCCGGCTACGGCCGCGGCCGCCGCATGCAGATCGAAGCGGACCGCATCGAGCTGATCTCCGGTGTGCGTCTGGGCGAGACGCTCGGTTCTCCCATCGGGATGCTGCTCTGGAACCGCGACTGGAAGAACTGGACCACGGCGATGAGTCATGCTCGGCCGGATCCCCAAGGCAACCCCAAGGCGTTGCGCCGCATGCATCTGCCGCGCCCGGGACACGCCGATCTGGTCGGGGTGCTCAAATATGACCGGCACGACACCCGCGACATTCTGGAACGGGCGAGCGCACGCGAGACGGCCGCCCGGGTGGCGTGCGGCGCCGTGGCCAGGACCCTGCTCCGGGAGTTCGGGATCACGGTGGGGTCGCACGTGACCTCGATCGGGGATATCGAGGCCACTCTCCCGCGCGCGCTTCCGGCCGACCTCAACGCCGCTGCGGACGCCTCCCCGGTACGAATGCTGGATCCGGACGCGGCGGACCGCGTCATCGCGTCCATCGACCGGGCCAAGGAGGAAGGAGACACGCTCGGCGGCATCTTCGATGTGGTGGTCCGGCATGTGCCGGTGGGCCTGGGGAGCTACATCTCCTGGGACACCAAGCTGGATGGCCGCCTGGCGGGGGCGATGATGTCGATTCATGCCATCAAGGGGGTCGAGCTGGGCCTCGGGTTCGAGGGCGCCCGACGGTTGGGGTCGCGCGTGCACGATCCTATTCAGCCCGCTCCCGGCGACCGGCCACCGAGCGGGTACGCACGCCCCTCCAACCGGGCCGGCGGCCTGGAGGGCGGCGTCACAACCGGCGAGCCTCTCGTCATCCGCGCCGCCATGAAGCCCATCTCGACGCTGCGCAAGCGGCTGCCCAGCGTGGACCTGCGGGACGGGTCGGTGGCCGACGCCGCCGTGGAGCGGAGCGACGTCTGCTCCGTGCCCGCAGCTGCGGTGGTGGGGGAGGCCATGGCCGCCCTCGTGGTGGCCGACGCCCTCATCGAGAAGTTCGGGGGCGACAGCCTCTCCGAGATGCGCCGGAACTACGAGGGCTACACCGCCTACCTGCGCGACCGCCGCCAGCGTCATGAATGATCCGGCCGGCGGCGGGAGTGCCCCACCCCCTCCTTCCCGGATCCTCCTGGTCGGCTTCATGGCCAGCGGCAAGTCGGCCGTCGGTCGCGAACTGGCGGGGCTGCTCGGCTGGCGGTTCGTCGACTTCGACGAGGAGATCCGGCGCGAGACCGGGCAGGACATCGCGGACATCTTCGCCGGGGCAGGCGAAGCCGGGTTCAGGGCCATCGAGGCGCGGGTGGCGCGCCGCCTGCTCCGCCGAGACCGGACCGTTCTCGCGTCGGGGGGCGGCTGGGCCGCCCAGCCCGGCCACATGGAGGGGGTGGCCGCCGACACGCTGTCCGTCTGGCTCAAGGTCACCGCGGAGACCGCGGTGGAGCGGGCCCGCCGGCAGGGCGTCGATCGACCTCTCCTCGATGTCCCGCAACCCGTTGAGGACTCCCGGCCCTTGATAGCACGCCGCGAACCGTACTACCGTCTCGCCCGCTTGACACTCGACACCGAGGACGTTTCCGTAGCCGCACTGGCGGATCGGATCGCGCGTCTCGCCCGCCAGGGGATCGAACCAGCCTCCAGCCCGGCGCCAGCCCACCCATCATGAAGCTCGTCATCGTCGAATCGCCCGCGAAGGGCAAGACCATAGAGCGCTTCCTTGGCCGGGACTATGAAGTGGCTGCGAGCTTCGGCCACATCCGCGACCTGCCGCGCACCGCCAAGGAGATCCCGGCGCGTCTTCGCTCGCAGCCGTGGGCCAGGCTGGGCGTTGACGTCGACGGAAACTTCGAGCCGGTCTACGTGATTCCCCCGGAGTCGAAGAAGCACATCACCGCGCTTCGCAAGAAGGTCCGCAGCGCGGACGAGATCATCCTCGCGACCGACGAGGACCGTGAAGGCGAGTCCATCAGCTGGCACCTCCTCGAAGTCCTCAAGCCGCGCATACCGGTTCAGCGCATCGCATTCCACGAGATCACGTCGAGCGCCATCAGGGCCGCTCTTGAAGATCCGCGCCAGGTGGACGGAAAGCTGGTCCGCGCACAGGAGACCCGCCGCGTCCTTGATCGCCTGTTCGGTTACTCGCTCTCACCCGTGCTCTGGAAGAAGGTGCGAGCAGGGCTGAGCGCCGGCCGCGTGCAGAGCGCCGCGCTGCGTCTCGTGGTGGAGAGGGAAGAGGAGCGCCAGAGGTTCAGGTCCTCCGAGTACTGGGCCGTGAAGGCAACCCTCGCCGAGGCTGCGCCCGCGGGGCGGAACGGCGAGGAAGCCGCCTTCGGCGCCGATCTGATCCGCACCGGTGGCAAGACCGTCGCCACCGCGAAGAACTTCGACGCCAGGACCGGCGCGCTGCGGCGCTCCGCGGGCGTGGTGGTGCTGGATGAAGCTGGCGCGGCCCGCGTTGCCCGGGAGGCGACGGCGACCCGTCCCTGGCGGGTCGGGCGCGTCGATGAGAAGGAGTCCCGGCGGCGCCCGGCGCCCCCCTTCATAACCTCCACCCTGCAGCAGGCGGCGAGCTCCAAGCTGCGCATGACGCCCAGACGGACGATGAGGCTGGCTCAGCAGCTCTACGAGGGGGTCAATCTGGGCGGGGGCGACCGCCAGGGCCTGATCACCTACATGCGCACCGACTCCGTGAGCCTCAGCCAGGCCGCGCTGGCGGAGACTGCCGGGTTCATCCGCGAAAAGCTCGGGGCTAGCTACCATCAGCGGCGTCAGTTCGCGACCCGCTCCCGCAGCGCACAGGAAGCACACGAAGCCATCCGCCCGACCTCGATCCGCCGCACTCCCGAGTCGCTCCGCGGGATACTGGACGCCGACCAGCTCAAGTTGTATGGGCTGATCTGGCGACGCGCCGTGGCTTCGCAGATGGCCGACGCCCGCATAGCCCGCACCATCATCGAGTTCAGGGTGGACGCGGGCGAACACGGCCACGTCTTCCAGTCGGTCGGCACGGTGGTGCGTTTCGACGGGTTCCTGCGGGTGTGGGGCACGAGTCGCAAGGACGTCATCCTGCCTCGGCTGGTGGAGGGTCAGACCGTGGGCGGAGATGAGCCCGCGCCGGCGAACCCTCGCTCCGGGGACGAGCCGGCTGCGCGCATCGACGTCATCGAAGTCAAGCCCCTGGGCAACCGCACGCAGCCACGCTCGCGCTTTTCGGAGGCGACGCTGGTGCGCAAACTCGAGGAGGAGGGCATCGGGCGACCCTCCACCTACGAACCCACCCTCGCCAAGCTCCGCGAGCGCAACTACGCGATCCGCAAGAAGGGAGTCCTGGTGCCCACCTACGTGGGCCTGTGCGTCACACATCTGCTGCGCGACCACTTCCCGCACTACGTGGATCTCAAGTTCACGGCAGGAATGGAGGATGCCCTCGACCGCATCGCCGGCGGATCCGTCGATCACGTGCGTTTCCTCTCGGACTTCTTCCGGGGCGATGGCGACGGCGCGCCCGGCCTGGAGAGGCGGATCGAGGAAGAACTTCCCCGCATCGACTATCCCGCCCTGGCCGTGGGCGACGACCCGGCTACGGGCGATCCCCTCCTCGTGCGCATCGGCAAGCAGCATGTCTTTCTCCAGCGCGGCAAGGCGAAGGACAGCCCAAGGGCGACGCTCCCGGTGGACCTGCTCATCGATGAACTGACTCCCGAAAAGGCCTCGGAACTGATCGAGGCGCGGCTGCGCGGCAGGAGCCCGCTCGGGCGGGACGACGAAACCGGACTCAACGTCTACTCCCGCAACGGCCCGTTCGGCCCCTATGTTCAATTGGGTGAAGACGATGCGGAGCCGAAGCGGGCCAGCCTCCCGAAGGGAATGTCACCCGAACAGGTCGATCTGGCCTTCGCTCTCCGGCTGCTGTCACTTCCCCGCATGCTGGGCGAGGACCCCGGGACGGGGCAGCCGGTGAAGGCCGGGCTGGGCAGGTACGGCCCCTACGTCAACCGGGCGAAGACCTACCGTAACCTCGACTCGGTGCAGCGCGCGTTCGACATTACGCTGGATGAGGCGCTCCAGCTCCTGGAGGTCAGGCCGCGCAGGCCCGTGCTCGCGGTCGCAGGCCGGCACCCGGAAACGGACGAACCCCTGAACATCTACAGGGGGCGCTACGGGCCCTATGTCACGGACGGCAAGGTGAACGCCAGCATCCCGAAGGGCCGGAGTCCCGAGTCCCTCGGAGTCGACGAGGCGCTCGATCTGCTGGCCCGGGCCGCCGCGCGCAAGGCCGCCGGCAAGGGCGGCCGCCGCACGAGAACCGCCCGCACCCGCAGGCGGCGGTGAGGAGGCGCGGGGCCGCGTGAGCGTGAGTCCGGAGGCCGGCGAGTTTCTGCGGTCGCTGGCCGACGAACGACAGCTTTCCCCGAACACGGTCTCCGGATACCGGCGCGACATTCGGGACTTCGAGCGCTTCTTCGCCGACTACACCGGGCATGCCGGCTGGAACTGGACCGACGTCGACCG
>VYDD01000074.1:0-1721 GCA_009843625.1 Gammaproteobacteria bacterium
TCCCCGACCCGCCCAGGTGATCGATGTCTCCAGCCCCCTGGCCGTGCCGCGCCCGATCGTTCGGAGCGAATCGTCCGCGAGGATCGGCTCCTGTGCCGGGTTGAAGCCCACGGGAAGAACGCGGAGGTTCTCCAGCCTGCGTGCGTACGCCTCCATCCTGACCTGGAGAGCTCCCCACGTGCCTGCCCACCCGACCGTCATTTCGCTGTCTCGCGGCACGGGCCCGGCCGCCACGGGGACCAGCAGATCGTACGCCAGCAGGCTCGAGTAGAGCGACTCGTCGTTGCGCAGAGACACAAGAGCCTGATGGGACCGGCTCACCGTCGCCCAGGCGTCCCACCACGCGCCCTGATGGCCCAACTCGGCAAATGGCGCCAAAGTCGTCGCGAGCCCCGGAAAATGGTCTGCCCGCGCACCCGCTCGAGCGAACCAGCCTCGTGACAGGTCGATGCGGGCGTTGCCGAACGCCGCGAGGCGGGTCTGCGCACGGCTCACGTCGAACGGCCCGAACAGCCCATCGGAGTGCCCGCCATCGCTGCCGTCTCCGTAGCCGGAGTGGTCGGCGAGAAACCTCCGCGCCTGGATGCCCGCGTCGATCGTCAGCGATCCGGCGAAGTGAGTCGCGCGCACCTCCGCCTGGGACTCGCTCATTCGGGCCAGCGCGGCCGCCGCCGTGTCTTCGCGCGGCAGACCCAGCGCGTCCGGCGGTCCGTGGACGACGTAGTCGCCGGAAAAGCGACTGTGACCCACGCTCATGTCGACGAGCGTCCCGGCACCGATCCGGCCGCGGTAGTGCAGCGCAATCGCGCCGTTCCCCCATCCAAGCGTGGTGGACTCCGTGATGAACCCGTTCTTGATGCCGGGCTCGGTCTCGAGGACCTCGTCATTCAGGTACCCCGTGAGTGACAGGCGTCCCACGCCGCCGAGATCCCGCGTAATCTTCGCATGCACGTCGCCGAACCAGTACGGCCACGCCTGCTCCATGGCGCCGACGCGCTCCAGACCCCCGGTGACCAGGTCGATGTACGTCCGCCTCGCGTCCACGAGGTAGGACGTGCTCTCGCCGATCGGTCCTTCGACGGAAAGCCGGGTGGACGCGATGCCGAGAGATCCGCCGATCCGGCGCCGCTCCCGGTCACCGTCCCGGGTGACGACGTCGATGGCTCCCGACAGCGATCCGATGGACTGGGCATCTCCCGCCGATCGGGTGAAGAGCGTCACCCGGCTTATCGCTTCGGCGTTGAAGGCGGACAGGAATCCCCCGACGTGAAACGGGTTGAAGAGGCGCACCCCGTCCAGCAGCACCGGCGTGCCGTAGCTTCCTCCACCGCGGACGTATGGAATCGAAACCCAGTCGGACGCCGCCGAGACGGAGGGCGAGATCATCGTCGAGCGCAGGATGTCCGTCTCGAGGATCACCGGCTGCATCCGCACCAGCGCCGAATCGATCAGAAACGCACCGGGCGAGACGGCGAGGGGATTTCCGGCACGAGCTTCGGCGCCAACGTCGATCGAGTCCAGCGCCACCGGCGAGCGCCGCATCAACACCCGTACTTCGCCGGCGGGCATCTCGCGATACTCGCTCTGCCACAACTCGTAGCCCAGAGCCCGCACCTCGACGACGGCTTCGCCCGACGCGATCCCCGTGACGACGAACGCGCCGAACCGGTCTGGCGACGACGCCCCGGCCAGCGCGCCCCCCACGGCGGGCGGGCAACGCG
>VYDD01000074.1:1731-16720 GCA_009843625.1 Gammaproteobacteria bacterium
TCCCGGGCCTGCGCGCCCTGAACGGCGACGGTCACACGGGCAAACGCGACCGGTTCGGAATTGGCGCTGTCCCGGACGACTCCTACCTGGCTGGACTGCTGCAGCGCCAGAGCCAGGACAGCGGTGGTTATGGTCAAGATCCCTCGCACTCGCGACGGTTACGATTGTGCCTCCATCATGGCAGCGGGCACTGTCCTGGCAAGTACTACCCGGTCGCGGCCCAGGAAACCCGCATGGCGGGTAGGTGGTATGCCGACGGAAGCAGTGCAGCGCCCCTCCGCGCCGAACAGGTGTCGGGCGGACGGCGATCGCGTGGCGACGCGGCGGCCTGGGCGGCTACTCACCAGCACTTCAAGAAGGAGGTGCAACCGTGGCGTTCCTGCGATCCATTCCTCGCGTGGCGATTCTCCTTGCCGTGACGGCGTCACCCGGCGCCGGTCAAGTCCTCGAAGGGCCGGAGGGACCCGTCGAGATCATCGGGCTGGAGCGTTGGACTCCGCAGGGGTTGCTCGATGCGATCCGGGAGACGGCGCCCGGCCAACCCTTGAGCGCCTGCGCGGCCACCATGAGGTTCGAACTCGGCTTCGCCGATGCCGGCGTGTTCGGCTATCTCCAGTCGACTACATCCAGGTCCGAACGATACACGGTCATCATTGGCATCGAAGACCGGGCTCGAGTCCGGTACCGACCCGAGGGAAGCGAGAGCATCGACCTGCCGGAATCGTGGCAAGCCCTGGCGTCCGTAGCCGATGAAGACATCGGGACTCTGGGCATGGCCCGGGAATTGTTCGATCTGCGAAATGACCCGGAAACCGCGCGGAAGTTTGCCACGCTCTTCGGCGCTGACCTGACCTCCATCGAGCGCGTCTGGGAACTGATCGCGGACAGAGACAGCGAGCAGGATCGGCTTCTGGCCCACAGGCTACTCGCCAACGCCGACTCGTGGTCATCGCGTGCAATCGCGGCGACGCTCCTCGTCAACTTCGGCGAACACGACGCAGTCTGGCACGACCTGGTTTCGGCGACGATCGATCCCATCGGGCAGGTGTCCGGCGCGGCAACATCCGTGCTCGGGAGCCTGGCTCAGATGGAGCGCAGCCGACCCGTCCAGTGGGATGCGGCGCGTGAACCGATTGCGGCGGTGCTCGATGGCACCAATCCGTTCGCCTTCAAGACGGTGATCGAAGTCCTGGCCGCTACCGGGATCGAACCCGCGTTCGGGAGGCAGCTCATCCGCGAAGCCCCCGACCTCCTGCTCGCGCATGTCGGCGCGCAGCACGAGATCACGCGCCAACCCGCGATCGACCTCCTGAAGGCCGTGAGCGGCGAAGACTTCGGCGCCGATTCCGAAGCCTGGGCGGAATGGCTCGAGGGTTCGCTGGACGATTCCTGACGGCTCGACCGGTCGCCGCGCGATGGTAGTTCACCGGGGTCGAAACGCTTAACCCTCGGGAACAACGATGGCCGGGCGCGAGACAACCCGATCCGCGGGCTCGGAGTCAGTAGCGAGTGTACCCTTGCGAAAACGACCCTCGCGTCAATCAAGACGTCGACCCCCGCATCAATCGCTTGGAGAAGGAGGCAACGTCGATGAGAGTTCCAGGTCGGCTTTCGGATTTCGCGCGCACCCTCCAACTCCGCAGGAGAAGCGTCGCCGCCATCAGCGTCGTACTACTGATGGGGGCCGGTGCCTCGTGCATGAGCACCACCGCCCTGAAACACGAGGCGATCGCGATGGATGACGCCGTCGCGCTCGACGTCTCGCCGCGCGTGATCCCGTCATCCGTCAAGGCCCATCTGGCGGACGGATCCACGGTCCTGTTCCCGGAAGGCGTCACCATCGAGGAGGCGAGGGTCACCGGCAACGGAGACCGCTACGATATTCGCCTCAGTCCGGTCGGCTCCGTCTCCGAAATCGCGCGGGACAGTGTCGTGGCGCTGGAACGCTTCGCTACCGTGATCGATGGAGACAAGACGATCGCCTACAACGCATTGAGCACCCTGTTCGGGCTCGCGGCGGGGGCTGTAGTCCTGCTGATGGCAAGATGAATTCCTGGGAGGCGAGAATGGCGCACCTTCAACACCGATTCATTCGTGCGGGTATCGTTTGCCTCCTGATGTCGGCCTGCATTCCCTACTATGGGCCGCGGGTCAGCGAGTTGGCGCCCGCCACCCGTCCCGCGGGTATCGCTGCGGTTCTCGATGTGGGAGGCGACCCCATGCAGGCGGAGGTTCTGGCTCTGGAGGAGGACGCACTGATCGTCCTGGTCGACCGGGTTCCGCGGCACGGAATGGCCGGAAGGCTGGCGCGGATTCCCTTCACCGGCATCCGGACCGCCGAATTCGCAAATGCCGACGGCTTCGACTACAGCGCCTGGAGGTTTCTCTTCAGCCTCGGACCGCCCAGACCGCCCGAGGCCCGATCCCTGATGCTGGATGAAGTCAGCCTGGACTCGGAAACCCACGAGCGCCTGCGGCTGCTGAGCCGTTATCCCCAGGGACTTGACGCCGGACTGCTCGCCCGCCTCGAGAGCGTCTACGGAGAGATGGAAACTCTGGACGGCGGCTGACGCTACCTCTCCACGCTCATCCCCAGGATCAGCCGCTCCTTCCTGAACAAATCGATGCCCTGATGCGCGATGTAGAGGTTGAGGGGCTCGCCCGAGACGCCGCGCACGTGTGAGAGCTGGACGTTCACGCCCCAGGAGGCGTTCAGCACGAGTTCCGAGCCGTCCTGGTTCAGCACCCCGAGGCCGAACGAGGTGACGGGACTGATCCACCAACTCTCGCGCTGGTACAGCCACGGCGGCCGGTACTGCAGGTTGGCGGCCACCAGCCAACTGGGTTTCCCCTGCCCGAGGGAGAGCGACGCTTCCGGGACGAAGTTGAACGCCTTCAGGTGATCGCTCGGACCCCAGTCGGCGGCGACGCCGAAGATCCACTGGGTGTCGGGCCCTCCCAGGACGCCCGTGTAGGGGCGCAGCTCGTTGGCCGGAAAACCGAGGGCGGGATCGAGGCGGCTGTCACCGTAGACCTGCTCCGGGAAGTCGGTTTCGAACTCGACTGGTTCAGGGTCGAACTCGAATTCGGGATCAAACTCGAATCCGGGCGCGGGTTCGATCTCGGGTTCGATGGGGGTGGCCTCGGGTTCGGTCAGCGGGGGCGCCAACTCGGGCTCAACCGCCATCACAGGAGCGTCCTGTGGCTCGGCTTCGAACGTGGCGACCGCAGCGGCACCCTCGGCGCGAGCGGTCTCCTCCATCCTCCGCTCCATCTCATCCAGGCGCGCGTCCACCCGTTCCGCGAGGCGGTCCTCCATCGCCGCCAGATCGTCGCGGCCGAAGTCCGGACGGCGGGGACCGCTGCCGCCTCCCACAAGGATCTTCAGGCCGGCAGACATCTGCCAGTTATGGACGAGGTCACGGGGATCCCTGACGTCTTCGAAGTCCACGGCAGCGGCATCGAGGTCAGGCCTCGACATGATGTAGTCGCGCGCGGCCGCCGTCAGCCGCAGGTGCCGGCCCAGTCCAAGATCGAGGCCCCCTCCAACGATCAGCGTCGTGCGGTCGGCGGGGATGCTTCCCCCATGCGAAGCCAGCTCCGGACCGAACTCCATCCTGCCGGCGCCTGCCAGCAGGTGAGGCGAGAACAGCGCGAGGCCGCCCAGCGTGAACTGCGCTTCCCCGCCATATCCCCTAATCCCGTCCTCCCATGCGTGGCGGTCGTCGACGCCCCGCCAGTAGAAGCCGCGCAGCCCCACGGAAGGCCCGAGTTCGAAGCCGGCGCGGAAGCCGGCGATGGCCTGATCGTCGATGCCGAAGGCTGGATCGAAGGCCTGTGCGCCGCCGAATGGCTCGAACAGCACCGCGGCACTGGACGACGGGGATCGGAATCGGCGGTCACCGGCCCGATACCGATCCGACCATGAGGGGTAGTCGGGCTCGCCGAGCTGCAGCATCAGCCCCATGCGCAGGGCCAGATTCCGGCGCAGGGCGCCTGCACCCGGATCCTCGGGAAGCGCCGCATCCCCCACGGACACGGGTGTGGCCAGCTCAAGCGGATCCAGATAGTACCTGCTCCGCTCCACCATCACCTCGCCTTCGAACAGATCCAGCACCCGGGTCCGCAGTCCCACTCCGTACCTGAGCTGGACGCGCCTGATGTCGCTGCCCGCCTCCGGCCGGAACCGCAGGATGCCCGCTCCGCCCATGAGCACCGGCACCAGCGAGCCCCTGGCGAGTCCGATGGACGCCTCGGCTCCCCAGGAATCGATATCCAGTTGCTGGTCGGCCGGGGGCGTCCGCATGTGGGCCGTGAACGGCAGGCCGGACAAGTGGGTCGAGCGGGAGTCGCTCTTCCGGTAGAAGGCCGTCAGGTCCACGTACTCTCCGAACCCGAGTCCGGCGGAGCCGCCCAGGGAGCGCGCCTTGCCGAGGCCGAGCGACTCGTCCCACTCGGTCCAGGTGACGGAGGGACGGAGCTTGTAGCGAAGTTGCTGAGCCGCGAGAGGCGCGGCCGCGGATGCGAGGGCGCCCGCGAGCAATCCGGCGAGGAGCAGGCTGCGGGATGCCGGATGTCCCGTGTACAATGAAACGGACTTTCTAACTGTACCTGGTATAGTCACTGCGACTATCCTCCTCATATTGGTTGCCGGTCTCGCGTGCCCGGGCTCGCGTACGTTTCGCCAACCCGAAGGTTTCGGCCTCGGGCAGCCGGCCGTCACGGCGTGTGACGGTGCACGCGAAACGCATCGCCATCCCATGCCTTAAGCGTTTGGACCCGCGACAAGTACCATGGATGCGATACGCCTGGTCAGAGCCGACGGCTGGTTTCTTGCCAGGACGCGTGGAAGCCACCGTCACTACTGGCACCCGGTCAAGCCGGGAGCCGTCACCATCGCCGGTAGAATGAGCAAGGACTTGGCCCCCGGAACGTGGAAGAGTATTCTCAGGCAAGCCGGCATCGACAAGGAGAAGCACCGTGACATACGCGATCGTCATTGAGCGCACCCTCAACGGCTACTCCGCCTACGTTCCGGACCTGCCCGGTTGTGTTGCCGCCGGGGACTCCCAGGAGGAAACCGAGAAGCTGATCAGCGAGGCAGTCGCTTACCACCTGGAGTCGCTGCGAGAACGCGGGAATCCGATTCCGGAGCCACAGACGTAGCAGCTAACGCGGCCTCCCCAGCGGTCTTCCATCCAGGTCCCAGCCGGGGTCGATCACAATGCCCAGGTGGTCCAGCGCCGTTACGGCCAAGTCCACGATGAAGGCCGGTCCGGGAGGCGGCCAGGTGGCGGTGGCAGGGCCGTTCGCCAGGATGAAGATGATCATCTCTTCGGGTGAATCTCCGCCGTGGTTGCCGTCCGCGAGCCTGCCGTGGTCGGTGCTGATGAGCACGAGCCAGTCCTCGTTCTCGTAGCCGGGCCGGGCTCGGACCGCGTCGATGAGCATGCCCACATGCCGGTCGGCCAGCACGATCGCGTCCCGGTACTCCGCGCCGATAGAGGCGTGTTGGTGGCTGGTCTCGTCGGGATTGCCGAGGTAGACGAACATGGCGTCGGGGTCGGCGGTGGCGAGATGGCCTACAGCCTGCGCGGTGAGCTGGGCGTCGGCCTCGGCCCAGCCCAGGTCGTAGCCGTTCAGCACGACGCGGGTGTCGAGGGAGGCCGGGAGCACAGGACCGCCGCCGTCAACCTCGGCCAGCGACAGCCCGTCCACCTCGGCCAGCGGCAGCCAGTCCAGCGCCGCGAAGGTGTACAACTCCGGACGCTCCCGCTCGACGCGCGTGAGAAAGCTCGGCCAGCGATCGTAGTCGCGGCCGGTGAAGCTGTTGCTCGTGACGCCGTGCTTCCCGGGCCACACCCCCGTGAGCATCGACGACCACGACGGGCCGCTGACGGACGGCGTGGTCGTGCGGGCCTCCGCCGTGTACCACCCGTTCGCCGCGAGGGCGTCCATGTTGGGGGTCGGCACCTCCGCCAGCACGTCCGGCCGCACGCCATCGATGCCTATGAGAAGGACCTTGGGGGTGGATTGTGCGGCGGCCACGGTGGGGGAAGCGGCGCCGAGGAGCGCGGCCGCGAGCGCAGGGCCACGGAGAAGCGCAACCGCGCGCGATGCCCGGATGAGCCTCACGAAGCCGGATCCCATCGTCCCGCGGCATATGGCCCTCGCGACGTGGCTAACAGACCGGTTAGACACCGCGGTCATCGCTCGCTCACCAGGTCCACAAGTCGTTCCAGGCAGGTCTTCCATCCCTCTTCGTGCCCCTCCTTGTCTTCCGGCGTGGGGAGGCCCTCGTGGGAAAGCCGGATCTCGGTTCCCTCCTCCGCCGGCACGAATTCCACCGTCACCAACGTCTCCGCTCTCATCGGGTGCGGTTCCCGCCAGCACCAGGTGTAGACCAGCCGACATGGCGGGTCGATCTCGCGGTAGGCGCCGTGGGCGGTGACGTGACCATCGTCGACCTCCAGCCGGATCGAATATCGCCCGCCGACGCGCAGATCGACATCCACCTCTACACCTGCGGAGGGATCCGGATGCTTCCAGCGTTCCATCATCCCGCTGCTTGTCCAAGCCTCGAAGACCTGTTCGGGCGTCGCCGCCACGGTGCGGGCGAGGCGCAGTGCGTTTGCTTCGGCACTCATAGGATGTTGTCCGGACGCAAGAAGGCCATCGATAGTATCAGCATCACGTTACGATCAGAACGGTCACCTTCGCGGGCCGAACGGGCAAGAGGCTTGGCCCGTGGATCCTGGAACGGTATTCTTACGGTCCGCGAGACTCAAAGAGGAAGGTATTGAGATACCTGCCTCACAGGGACGACAACCCTGCAGCGGACAACCTGATACCCCCGGAGGATTCCCGATGCGCTACGCCTATCCCTGCGAGCTGACCCCGGAGGAGGACGGTGGCTTTTCCGCCTCGTTTCCGGACGTGCCAGAGGCTCTGACCTGCGGTGATGACCGGGCCGAAGCGCTGGCCATGGCGGAAGACGCGTTGGCTGTTGCGCTTGGGGCCTATGTGCGAGGCCGGGAAGATGTCCCCCGGCCGGGACCACTGCAGCCTGGGCAGGTCATGGTTGCGGTGCCGTCGGCGGTGGCCGTAGAGCTCGCGCTCTAAACCCCTACCGCAGAAAAACGCTCTTGGGGATGAACCCCGAGACGACCTGGGTGATGTCCACCACCTCGTTGATGCGGAAGTCCACGGCGATGCTCGCCAGCGAGAGCGCCTTCGCCGGAGTGAGCCCCTTCTCCTCGACGAGGAAATCGACGACCGCCCGGACGGCGTGTCGCGTGGCGCGGTCCAGATCGATGTCGATGCCCATCAGGATGTAGTGCTCGTCGTTCTCGGCCATCGGCGCCTCGATGGACCGGTCCTTGTGGACGGAGAGGCGGAAGGTGCCCGTGAGCGATTGCTCGATGGCCGTCCCGCTCACCTCCCCGTCCCCTTGCGCGCCGTGCGGGTCGCCAACGTAGAAGAGGCCCCCGGGGTGGAACACGGGCAGGTACAGGGTCGTGCCGGTCTTCAGGTGCTTCACGTCCAGGTTGCCCCCGAACGCGCCGGGCGGCGTCGACCCCTGGACTCCGGGCGCGGTCACCCCGGGCTGGCCCATGACGGGATCTTCGGGCGCCACGGCCATGACGCCCATGAACGGTTCGAGCGGCACGTGGATGTCGTCGGCGAGGAACGCGACCTCCACGCCGTCCGCCATGCCCGTGTGAATCACGTGGCGGCCGCTCTCCGGCGGGATGTCCAGCGCCGGGTCGCCCTCCCGGAAGCCGGGATACGACGTCGAGAACACCCCGCTGCGCGCGCCCGTGCTGTTGATGCCCCAGTTGGCGCGCGTCTCGACGGAAAGAATCTCGATCGCCAGCACATCCCCCGGCTCCGCGCCCTCGACATGGATGGGGCCGGTGATGAGGTGGCCGCCCCCCACATCGCGAGGCCGTCCGTCGCGCGACGCCCAGAAGTCCAGCACGTCCTGGTGGATCTCCTCCCGCGGGATGCCGAGGCCGGTGAGGAAGTCGACCGGGTTTTCGTCCTGGGTCGCTCCCGCGGAGGTCAGCGTATTCACGCGAACGGTCTCCCCGGACTGCACCCGCAGCACCGGTTCCTTGTCGATGGGAAACCAGCCCCAGGTCACGTTGTCCGGAGTCGAGGGGACGAAGTGGTCGGCCTCGACGGGCTGGGCGGTGGAGGCATCCGAACTGCCGGCTGCTGCGTTGCTCGCGGCGTCGTCTGCGGGCGCGGCGCAGGCGGCGGCCAGCGTCAGGAACGCAAGGGCCACAAGCTGCGGCATCCAGTGGCTTTTGATGGGCACATGACTCGACATTTCGGATTCCTCCTGGTTCGACCGACGCAGCCGCCGTGCCGCCGCTCTCGCGGCGTTCGAGCATCGACACCTCGCGCCCAAGTTAGGGAACAGCTCGCTTTCCCGCAGTGGCGGTTCACCATCGAAGCCGTTACATCGACATGTCTTAGGGCATCCTGCCGGGAAGTCCTGAAGGCACCTGTGCCGGAATTGCGGCACCGGGACAGAGGGCAGCACCATGGGTCCACTCGAAGAAGACACCACCGCACCGGACGATCAGACGGCCACGAACGGCGCGGAACCGGACATCCCTGATTGCCCCAACTGCGGCGAGCTTCGCCCGGGGCCCCACTGCGCCTGGTGCGGCCAGAACGACCGCGACTACAGGCGCTCGAGCTGGTCGCTGATCGCCGATTTCTTTCGAGAGACGTTCGAGCTCGACTCGAAGCTGTTTCGAACCCTGAAGCTGCTCCTGCTCAAGCCAGGGCGCCTGTCGGCCGAGTTTTCGCACAACCGCCGCGCGAGCTACGTGTCACCCGTGCGCCTGTACCTGTTCGCCAGCGTCATCTACCTCTTCGCAGTATCGATGGCGCCGACGCGCGACGCCGAATCCGGGACCGTGGACGCGGACCAGCCGCCCCCGGCATCAGCGGAGACCGACGCCACGGAGGACGCCCCGGATTCTCTGGTCCCCACCGAGGCACAGCTCGCCTACCTCAGAGCGCTGCTGCCGCCGAGATCCGTGGAGAAGCTGGATGAATTGATGAACCGCCGCGACGGCGCGGAGATCGTCGGGGCGTATCTGCTGCCGCTCGGGGACGTGTCGGCGCGCGATCCCGGCGAAGCAAGCCTGATGGAGCGCGTCTGGTTGGTGGGGATCATCGACGTCGCGTACGACCCCGCGTTCCTTCAGGACCAGTTTTTCGGCATCTCGATCGGCCTGATCCTTCTTGTGCCCGTCCAGGCCCTGATGCTCGCCCTCGTCTACTACAGGAAGAGGCGGTATTTCGCAGAGCACCTGGTGCTTCAGTTTCACATGCAGACGCTCAGCTTCCTCGCGGCCGCCCTCCTGGTGCTCCTGCCGACGGGCCTGCTCGGAGGCCTCGCCAGGATCGGCCTCAGTGTGTGGATGATGTACTACCTCGTGGCGTCGATGCGGCACTTCTACGAAGACGGCTGGATGCGCACGCTGTTCAAGGCGTTCCTGCTGGTGGTCTTGTACATGGCGTTGTTTACGCCGATCTACTTCGCGGTGGTGGCGGCGGGGATGTAGAGGAAGCAAGGATGACAACTCTGATCGAGCGGGTGCGGAAGACGAAACCGGGCCGGGCGCTGCCGAATGCAGGCTGCGTTCTCTCGGCCTGCGTCGCCGTCCTGCTCGCCACGACGCAGGCGACGGCCCAGCTTCCGGTCGTCGACCTCTCCGACAGGCCCGTGGAGACGCTGATCCCACCAGAGTTCGAGGGCGGGTTTTTCAATCGTATTGGAGCGATGGTGATCCGGGACGACGGCGTGTGGGTGCTTGATGCGGGCCAGAGGAGAGTGTTCCGGTTCGACACCGGAGGTCGCCTTGTCGCCGCCTTCGGGCGGCAGGGAAACGGTCCGGGCGAGCTGCTCGGGCCCAGCGCGCTGCGCGTCGATTCGGTGGTGACGATACCCGATATGCGGCAGGTGCGCGTGAGTCGATTCACCCTGGATGGCGAGCACCTGGAGACTCGGCGCCTGAGCGGCCCGGTTGTGCCTTCGGGCGGGTTGGCGGTCCTGCGCAACGGCGTCACGGTCTATGCCACCGCTGTACGCTACACAATGGGTTCCGGTGGCCCGGGCAGCGATCCGTATGGTCATGTGACCGTGGGGTTCGCGGGGTCCAGCCGGTCCGATACGATCGCGAGTCTGCACGGCAGCGCCGTAATGTGGCAGGCGGCGGGCACGATGTCGCTATTCAGAACCGGCTTCGGCACCGCCGGCGCCTGGACGACGATGGGAGACAGCGCGGTCGTGGTGGCGGACGGAATCACGGGCACGATTTCGGCCTTCACGGTATCCGACTCGCCGGGGATGGAGACTGATACCCCGCGGCTCTCGGTAGACTCGGTCGCGATGGGCATCGTGGGCCTTCCAGTGACTAACGCGGACCGGGAGCGGGCCGAGGCCGACTTTCGCGGGGATAATCCGAACGTTCAGGGGCGGGTGACCTTCGCGGGTTGGCCGAGTCATTGGTCGGTGGCCACCAGTCTGCTGGTTTCGGACGACGGCAGGGTGTGGGCACAACGGGCGGTCCATGGGGACGAGCGCCAGCACTGGACCGAAGTAGACGTGCAAGGCCCCCTACGCCGGCAAGGCATTCTGCCCGAGCGCTTCTCCCTTCGCGCGATCGCAGGCGGGAAGCTCTATGGAGTCGCCAGAGACGAACTGGACGTTCAGCGCGTGGCGATTCTGGATCTTCCGTGACGGACCTTCGGAACGCGCTGCGGCGCTTGCAGTTCCGACAGGCAGACTGACGGCCGTAGCGCCACCATAGTTCTCGGGCGCTCAATCGGCTCGCATCCCCTCCAGAAGTGTCGAGGTGGTCTGCCGGATCAGCCCATCGACATCCACCGCAGTGAGGATCTGGCCCTCGATCAGCAGTGACGCCAGACCATGCACGGCACCCCATGCCACGTAGGCCTGCAAGTGGGGATCCTGTCGCCTGATCGTTCCGTTCCGCTGGTGTGTCTGGACGATGCGCACGAGTTCGTCGAACAATGCGTTCGCGGCCTCGCGGAGCTCGGGTCGGTCCTCGCGGGTGATCGCTTCCTTGCCGTACATCAGGCGATAGTGCCCCGGGTTCTCGAGCGCGAACCGCACGTACTCCTCGCCGACTTGCCGGAGCCGCCCGATCCTTGCGCCCGGGGCTCCCGCGGCCACCGCTTCCAGGTGGTCTCGAAGGCGGTCGAAACCGGCGGCGGCGACCGCAACCAGGAGCGCGGACTTGTCCGCGAAGTGGCGATAGGGTGCGGACCGCGATACGCCCAGGCGCCGCCCGATCGCGCGCATCGTCACACTCGAAGTCCCTCCCTCGTCGATCATCGCAGCGGCTTCCGCGAGCAGTGCCGCCCGCTGGTCTCCGTGGTGATACGCGCTGCAGTCGAGGGTCATGCCCAAAGGTGACCGGAGCAAGGGTGATCGGCAATGTTGACATCGTCAACGTCACAGGTTATGTTGACGTTGTCAACTCGCTCGACCAATCAGGGGGAGGAACCGCCAGATGTCCGCCAACGAGCAGATTCCCGGGTTCCTGGAGGCAGCATTGGAGCGGGGCTTACCTCGAGAGCATGTTGCCACCCGCGTGCGCCTCGCGACCGCGGTTGTCCTGGTCGCCGCGGGGTGGTTCGTCGTCCCCGTTGCGGCGAGCGCCCAGGGGCGGGACGGCTTCTATCTGCGGGGCGATTTCGGGGACTCGGATGCGTTGACCATGCGGGCCCGAATCGAGGGCATCGATCAACCCACGCGTTGTGACCGGCTGTTGTATCCCGATCCGGCCGCTGTCCCGCGCGATCCGGCATGCTCCGGACATACATCCGGCGTGTTGGCGACGGTGGAGTTCAATCGGGGAGCGGAGACCATGACCAGCGCAACCGCTCTCGCCCTCGGGTATGCCCGTGGCCGGCTCCGCGTGGAAGCGGAGCTGAGCAACACCATGCTCGGCGGAACCTCCGCGCCGATGCTGGACGCCGGGCAACTCGCGGCCGAGAGGGTGGACGAGTGGAGCGCGGTCGAACGGCCTCAAGCCCGGCTGTCGGGGTTCAGCATCAACGACCTGTTCGTGAACGTGCACCTCGATTTCAGCAATTCGTCGCGCTTCACGCCGTTCCTGGGCGTCGGAGGTGGCGTCTCCACCGTCATTCTCACTTTCGAGGGCTTGCGGGTCCGGCGAACGCTCGCCGACGGATTCGCGCCCACAGGGGGCATAGCCCCAGCCGTGGGCGAGGCTGTTCCCGCATGGCAGACGCGCGCGGCAGGCACGGCCGACTACATGTCGTTCCCGGTGGCTGAATCGACACTCGGCACCAACCTGATCGGAGGGGTGGCGTTCGAGGCGAACGAGCGATTCAGCATCATGTTCCGGGGACGCTATTCGCGTTACCGCGATGTCCAGAAAGCCGGAAAATGGGACCTGGTGCGAAGCCACGGGCCGGTGCTCGCCGATGGCCGGACGCCCGCGACCTTCGATCTGGTGCTGGGTGACATCGCTGCCTACTCCGGCACCATCTCGTTCGTCTACGGCCTCTAAGGGGCAACAGGCCGGATCGACCATTCAAAGGAGGAACTGCCACATGTCCGTCAACGAGCAGATTTCCGGATTCCTGAAGGCAGGCCTGGAGCAGGGGCTGCCTCGAGAGCGACTCAAGGAGGTGCTTCACGAGGCCGGTTGGCCGCAAGATCAGGTTCGACGCGCCCTGGGCGGCTTCGCCGATGTCGCGTTTCCGATCCCCGTCCCGCGCCCCGCACCCTACCTGTCCGCTCGCGAGGCTTTCGTCTATCTCGTCCTCTTCGGCACGCTGTACACCAGCGCGGTCAGCCTGGGGAGCCTCATCTTCGCGTTCATCCATCAGGCATTTCCCGATCCTTCCCTGGATCCGGGAGCCGCCCTGGAGGCGGCGCGAGAGGAGATACGGTGGTCGATCTCCTTCCTCGTCGCGACGTTCCCCGTCTTCGCCTTCGTCTTCTGGACGAATGATCGCGCTGTCCGCAAAGACCCGGGTCGACGGCTTTCGCGAGTCCGGCAATCGCTGACGTACCTGTCGCTTTTCCTGGGTGCAGCCACCCTCATCGGCGTGGTCACAAGCATCGTCTACAACCTTCTCGGCGGCGAATTGACGGTCCGGTTCACCCTGAAGGTCCTCACTGTCGGCGCGATCACCGGCTTGTTGTTCGGGTACTTCCTGCGTGATGTGCGCAAGGAGGAGGTGGCAGCATGAACCTCTCACGGCGATCCATCGCGCTGGCGGCCTCGGCAACGGCCGTCGTGGCGGCGGTGGCGTTCGGGCTGGTACTCCTGGGATCTCCCGCGCAGGAGCGCGAGCGCCGGATCGACGCTCGGCGCGTTGCGGACCTGCACGGAATCGCGGCGGCCAGCAACCTCTACTGGTCTCGACATTCGCGGCTGCCGGCGTCCCTGGACGATCTGACGGCCTCCCCCGGCTTGAGGATCAACACCCGCGATCCCGTGAGCTCGGAGATCTACGGATACCAGGTGCTCGACAGCTTGCGCTACGAGGTGTGCGCAACCTTCGATGGGGAGTCCCGTTCCGGGCCCGGAGAGCCGGCCACAGTCCCCCCGGTCGTTCAGATGAGCTGCCAGGGCTGCCATGCAGCGGCGAGGATCGGGGTCGACGATCCGGTCAGCGGGCACTTCAATCCCCGGGACCTGTGGACACACGGCATCGGACGGCAGTGCTTTCAGTTGCAGGTGCGGTGAGGCGGAGGCGGGGGCGGGGCTCCCAACCCGGAACGACCCGGCGCTGGAGGGTGTCCGGTATGTGTACACAGCTCAAGTCGGACTTCAGCGGACCGAGGAGGCGATGGGAAAGACCATGATCACCGGCGCACACACCATCATCTACAGTACTGATCCAGCCGCCGACCGAAGCTTCTTCCGCGACGTGCTGGACCTGCCGGACATCGATCTCGGGGGTGGCTGGCTGCTCTTTGCCCTGCCTCCATCGGAAGTGGCGGTGCATCCATCCGAGAAGAACGATGTCCATGAGCTGTACCTCATGTGCGAGGATGTCGACGCGCTGGTCGAACATCTGTCCGCCGCGGGCGTCGGCTGCAGTCCGGTCGAGGAACAGGGGTGGGGCAGACTGACGACCGTGACCCTGCCGGGCGGAGGGAAGCTCGGGATCTACCAGCCTCTGCACGAGGTCATCGCCGACACCTGAAGGACGGTCCGGCGCGACGCCGCGCGCCGCGAACCCGGGCCCGTTCGCCGCCTACGCCGCCTGCTCGCCGGCGCCGGCCTCCCGCAGCGCATCCGCCATGATCCCGCACGCGGACCCGATCACGCCGATCCCGGCGAACATCGCCACCGTGGCCAGGATCCTCCCCCCGGCCGTCACGGGCTGGATGTCGCCGTACCCCACCGTCGTCAGCGTGACCACCGCCCACCACAGGCCGTCGTACACTGAGCCGAAGACCTCCGGTTGAACGTCGCGCTCGAGGTGGTACATGCCGAACCCGGCCGTGAACACGACGATGCTCGTACCCGCGATCAGCGCGCCGGCCTCATCCATGGCGTGCCGGAACGCCCTCGCGAGCTTGCTCACGGCGTGGGTGTGGGCGGCCAGCTTCGCCGTCGAGACGAAGAGGCGAAACAGGCGGAAGGCACGGAGCGCCTTCAGATCGAATCCCGTGAACGCCCACAGAGGCAGGACGGCCAGGAAGTCGACGATGCCCATGAAGCTGAACGCGTACTTCTTCCAGTCCTCCGCCCGCCGGATGCGCACGCACCACTCGACCGTGTAGAGCGCCCAGACGCCCACGCCGGCCCAGAAGAAGAACGTCGCCGCACCGGCCATGGTCTCCGCCGTCTCCGCGGTCTGAAGCACCAGATCCACGCAAATGACGGCGATCACCGCAAGTTCGATTCGTTCCGAGAATGGAGAGGGCTGTCGCATTGGAGGTCTCCCGGGG
>VYDD01000387.1:0-9454 GCA_009843625.1 Gammaproteobacteria bacterium
GATCGAGGAGTTGGCGACGACGCCCGACAGACAGATCACGGCGATCTCGGTGGTGCCGCCTCCGATGTCGATCACCATGTTGCCGGTCGGCGACTCGATGGGCAGGCCCATGCCCACGGCGGCCGCGACTGGCTCCACCACCATGTACACGGATTTCGCGCCCGCCATCAGTGCCGACGAGCGGACGGCGCGCCGCTCGAGCTCGGTGATACCCGAAGGAACGCCCACGACCACACGGGGCTTCATCCGGAACATGCGCCGGGACGTGACCCGCTTGAGGAAGTGGCGCAACATCATCTCGGTGATGTCGACATCCGCGATCACGCCGTCCTTCAGGGGGCGAATCGCCTCGATGTCCTCCGGCGTGCGTCCGAGCATGCGCTTGGCGTCGAGGCCGATCCCGAGGATCTTGCGCGAGGTCTTTTCCACGGCGACCACGCAGGGCTCGTTCACCACAACCCCCTCGCCCCGGACGTACACGAGGGTATTCGCGGTTCCCAGGTCCACTGCGATGTCGTGGACGGGAACGAGGCTTCGGCGCGGCTTGAACCAACTGGAAGCAAGCACTCTAATTCTGTTATTTACAATGGTTTGGTGAGATTGGCGCCCAAGGAGCAGGCAGACTCCGGCCAGCCCCCGGGGAGTGCCCGCATCTTAAGTTCTGGCGTGATCCGGAGCAAGATTCGGAGTCTGCCTCAGGAGGGGTGTCCAAGGGCGCCGCCTGTCGACACGGGTCAGAAACAACTGCCGAGCGGCGTGGACCGCAGGCCGAACGCATCCGCCACCGCGGCGTGAACGACCTCGCCCCGCACCACGTTGAGACCACGGGCAAGGGCAGGATTGCGGCGACAGGCATCCCTCCAGCCTCCGGCCGCCAGCTCGAGGACATAGGGCAGCGTTGCGTTGGTCAGCGCCAGCGTGCTCGTTCGAGGTACGCTGCCCGGGATGTTGGTGACGCCGTAGTGGATCACGCCGTCGACCACGTAGGTGGGAGCCTCGTGCGTGGTCGGCCGAATCGTCTCAACGCACCCGCCCTGATCGACGGACACGTCCACGATCACCGACCCGGGGCGCATGGTCGCGAGATCCTCCTCGAACACCAGGAACGGCGTCCGCGCACCCGGCAGGAGCACCGCCCCGATGATCAGGTCCGAATCGCGTAACTGCTTGCGCACCGCGTAGCGCGTGGAGTAGAGGGGATGGACGCCCGCGGGCATCACATCCGCCAGACGACGGAGCCGGGGAAGCGACGTGTCCAGAATGGAGACGCGCGCTCCAAGCCCTGCCGCCACCTTCGCCGCCTGGGTGCCCACGACGCCGCCCCCCAGAATCAGCACCTTGCCGGGCATGACTCCGGGAACGCCCCCGATGAGGATTCCGCTGCCGCCGGAGGAGCGGGTCAGGTATCGGACACCCTCCTGCACGGCCATTCTTCCGGCCACCTCGCTCATCGGCGTAAGGAGGGGCAGCGCGCCCTTGTCGGTGGCCACCGTCTCGTATGCGATGGCCACGGTGCCGGACTCCATGACCGCCCGGGTGAGGGCTTCGGATGCGGCGAAGTGGAAATAGGTGAAGACGATCTGCCCCTCGCGCATGTCGGGCCACTCTGCGGCGAGAGGTTCCTTCACCTTCAGGATCATCCCTGCGCGCGCCCACAGCTCAGCCGCGCTGTCGACCACTTCCGCGCCCGCGCGCTGGTAGAAATCGTCGGTAAACCCGCTGGCCAGCCCGGCGTCCTTCTCGATGAGCACCTGATGGCCGGCCTGGGTCAGGGCTTCGACGCCCGCCGGAACCAGCGCGACCCGGTACTCGTGTGTCTTGCGCTCGGCGGGAACTCCGATCAGCATGGCGTTCGCCGGGGCTTCAGGGTCCCAGACGCAGCAGGCACTGGCGGTCGGGATGAAAGAACTCGGCCGCGGATTCGGCGACCTCCGCGTCCGTCACGCGATCGATACGTGACAGAAGTTCGTCCAGCGTGGTGAAGGGCTCCTGGTGAAGGGCGAAGCCCGCCAGCCGGTACAACCGGGCGCCGGGGCTCTCCAGAGAGAGCATGATCTGCCCCTTGACCTGACTCTTGACCTGGACGAGGTCTTCGCGCGGAAGGCCTTCGCGCGCCAGGGTGGCCAGCTCTTCCCTGATGGCGTCGATGACCTGGCCGGCCCCGTCGTGACGAGTGCCCGCGTAGATGCCGGAGATCCCCGCTCGGGAATAGAAGGACTGGAAGGTATACACCGAGTAGGCCAGGCCCAGTTCTTCGCGAATGCGCCGGAACAGCCGCGAACTCATGCCGCCCCCCATCGCCGCGGCGAGCAGCACCAGGGGGTATCGTCTGCGGTCGGCCCGGGGAGGGGTTACGGTTCCGGTCACAATGTGGGTCTGGGCCGTCTCCCGCCGGGCATGAACCTCCCTCCCCTCCACCGACCTCGGGTCGGGGATCGGGGTCTCGGGAACGCCGTCGGCTGCGCTGCGGAAGTAGTGTGCGGCCAGCTCCACTACCCGATCGTGCGCCACGTTGCCGGTGGCGGCGACGACCATGCCTCCCGCGCCATAGCGGCTCCGGTGCAGATCGCGCAGGGAATCTCCCTCGATCGCCGAGACGGTGTCGCGGGTGCCCAGAATGGATGTCCCGTAGGGATGCCGGCCCCACAGGTGTTGGCCGTGCAGTTCGAAGGCGAAGTCCTCCGGAGCATCCTCGACCGCGGAGATCTCTTCGAGCACGACGCGCCGCTCAAGCTCCAGGTCTTCGTCGAAGAGCGTGGGGAAAAGCACCAGGTCGGCGAGCACATCGAGCGCCTGGGGCAGGTGCTCATCCAGCACGCGGGCCTGGAAGCTCGTGTGTTCCCGGCTGGTGAAGGCGTCGAGGGAACCACCCAGGCTCTCGAGGGCGAGCGCGATCTGCTCGCGTGAACGGTGTTGCGTTCCCCTGAAGACCATGTGCTCGAGCAGATGACTCGCCCCCAGCACATCTTCGCCGTCGTGCGCCGAACCCTGTGGGACCCAGACGCCGACTGCCGCCGAGCGGACCCCCGGAATCGATTCGCTGAGGACCTGGATGCCCGAGTCGAGCGTGGTGACCGCCATGCGGTCCCGGCTTCGGGTTGTGGCGGGAGCGGCAGGAACCAGCGCGGCCGGGCCGGTGGGCCGCAGGGATCGGCGGTATCGGCCAGGTGTCACCGGCGGGCCCGGGACGCCGTTCCGCCCCGGGTGTTGTCCGCAAGCGCCGCGCGCCTGGAGAGGCGCAGCCGGCCCTTCTCGTCGATCGCGAGCAGCTTGACCCGCGTGATTTCGCCGACCTTGAGGACGTCTTCGGTCTTGCCCACGCGCCCTTCAGCGAGTTCGGAAATGTGGCAGAGCCCTTCGGTGCCCGGGAAGATCTCGATGAATGCCCCGAAAGTGGTGGTGTTCTTGACGGGACCTTCGTAGATGCGTCCGACCTCGGGCTCCTGAGCGATGGCTTCGATCATTTCGCGGGCGCGTACGCCGGCCTCGCCCGAGACGGCGGCGATCTTCACGACGCCGGAGTCCTCGATGTCGATCTTGGCTCCGGTTTCATCCTGTATCGCCCTGATGGTCTTACCCTTGGGGCCAATGATCTCACCAATCTTCTCAGGGTTGATCGAGATCGAGATGATGCGGGGGGCGTACTGGGACAGGTCGGTGCGGGCCGCCGGGATGGCGTGGTCCATCGCATCCAGAATGCGGCGTCGCGCCGTGCGCGCCCTGCCCAGCGCCTCCTGCATGATCGCCAGATCGAGCCCCTCGATCTTGATGTCCATCTGAATGGCGGTGACGCCCTTGCGGGTCCCGGCGACCTTGAAGTCCATGTCCCCCAGGGCGTCCTCCAGCCCGAGGATGTCGGTCAGGACCGCGAAGCGTTCGCCCTCCTTCACCAGCCCCATCGCCACCCCGGCGCACGACGCCTTGAGCGGCACCCCCGCATCCATCAGCGACAGCGAAGCAGCGCAAACGGAGGCCATGGACGAGGAGCCGTTCGATTCAAGAACGTCGGACACCACGCGGATCGTGTACGGGAAGTCGTCGTAGTCGGGAAGCAGGGGCTGAATGGCGCGTTCGGCCAGATTGCCGTGCCCCACTTCGCGCCGCGACGTCCCGCGGATGGGCCTGGCTTCGCCCACCGAGAAGGGCGGGAAGTTGTAGTGAAGCATGAACGACTTCGTGGTTTCCTCGAGGGTATCGATCGAATCGATGCGCTGTTCGTCGCGCGAGGTGCCGAGGGTGACCACGCCCAGGGCCTGCGTCTGCCCGCGCGTGAAGAGGGCCGATCCGTGCGGCCGTGGCAGGACGCCCACCTCGCATCCGAGCTGGCGGATGTCGTCGACGCCACGACCGTCAGCGCGCCTGCCCTGGTCCAGGATGCCCGCGCGCACGTGCTGCTTTTCCAGGTTGCGCAGGACTCCCTTCACTGCGGCGCGGGCCTCCTCGCTCTCGGTTCCCTCCGTCTGCAGTTGGCCGGCCACCTCATCTCCGAGCTCGGCCAAGGCCGCGGCCCGAGCCTGCTTTTCCTCCACCTCGAACGCGGCCGCCACCCCGTCCCGGGCGAGTGCTTCGACCTGGCCGACCAGCTCCGGAGCCGGCTCCACGCTGGTCCACTCCATCTCGTCCTCGTAAGCCCCGGCGACGAGATCACGCTGCATGGCCACCAGCTCGCGGATCGCCTCGTGAGCGACGCCCAGCCCTTCGAGGAGATCCTCTTCGGGCACCTCCACCGCGGCGCCTTCGACCATGGTGATCGCCTCGGCCGATCCCGCCACCACCAGGTCGACATCCGAATACTCGAGCTGCTGGAAGGTGGGATTCACGATCCAGGAGCCCTGAATCCGGCCCATGCGCACCGACGCCACCGGGACATGGAAGGGAATCTTCGACATGTTGAGCGCCACCGAGGCGCCCACCAGGCCGAGGACGTCCGCATCGTTCTCCTGATCCGCGCTCAGGATGTAGCAGATGATCTGGGTCTCGTTCATGTACCCTTTCGGGAACAGCGGACGGATGGGGCGATCGATCGAGCGCGCCGCCAGGATCTCCTTCTCGCCCGGGCGGCCCTCCCGCTTGAAGAAGCCCCCGGGAATCTTGCCGCCGGCGTAGGTCTTCTCGCGGTACTCGACGGTGAGGGGGAAAAAGGGAAGATGGGTTGGCTTCATCTGTGCCGTGGCCGTGCACAGCACCATCGTATCGCCAAAACGAACGAGGCAGGCCCCGTGGGCCTGCTTCGCCATGCGCCCGGTCTCCAGGACCAGGGTGCGTCCTGCAAACTGTCGCTCGATTCTATTCAGCATTCTCTGACCTAGTGGCGGAGACCGAGGTCCGCGATGAGTTCGCGGTACTTCTCGTAGTCGGTCCGCTTCATGTACTCGAGGAGCCGCCTTCGCCGGCCCACCATCTTGAGCAGGCCCTGGCGGCTGTGATGGTCCTTCTTGTGCGCGCGGAAGTGACCTTGGAGATGATTGATTCGGTGGGTCAGGATCGCGATCTGAACGGGTGCACTGCCCCGGTCACCATCATGAACCTGATACTTGCGGATGACTTCTTCCTTAACGAATCCCATCGCGGGACCGCCTCCTCAAGAGTCTTACGCTGCAAGGGAAGCCGGGGCGCGAACCCACTGACTTGTAAACGGCGACCAAAGCTAGCCATAAGGGATGGGGGCTACAAGGCGCGCGCCCCAACCGGGCGACACGGCTCAGCCTTCGCCGAACGCCACGTCGGTCCTGGCGGCCATGACGAAGTCGTTTACATGGAGGTTGCGGATCTTGTGGGTCCACCAGGAAACGGTGACCCGCCCCCATTCCGTCAGGAGGGCCGGGTGATGTCCCTGCTCCTCGGCGAGCGCGCCCACGCGGTTGGTGAACGACAGGGCCTGGACGAAGTCCGGGAAAGAGAAGACGCGCTCGAGACGGGGAATGCCGTCGCGCTCTACGATCTCCCAGTCGGGAATCTGCGGACGCCACGCCGAGACTTCGGCTTCGCTGGCGGGAGGCGCTCCCGCCCTGCACGGTTCACAGGTCTGACGGGTCGGTTCGGTCATGGTGTCATCCGGGATCTGGTCTGTGGAGAGGAATCGCGTTCGCGGTGTTCGGCCAGGATGCGGCGGGCAAGCCGGACATCCTCGTTCATCCGGCCGACCAGCTCCGCCACGCTGGCAAAGGATCGCACCTCGCGGAGCCGCTCGATCAGATCCAGCCGGATTTCGGTTCCGTAGAGGTCGGCACCGCGCAGGTCGGCACTGTAGTCGAGAAGATGCACTTCTATCGACGCGCGGGAACCGGGGAAGGTGGGGCGCGGGCCGATGTGCAGGGCTCCGTCCCACGTCCCTGCGGGCAACCCGGCGCGCACCGCGTAGATGCCTTCGCCGGGAATCAGCTTGCCGGCGTCCCGAATCTCGAGGTTGGCGGTGGGGAAACCCAGGCGCCGCCCGCGTCCGTCACCCCGGACGACCACTCCGCGCAGCGAATACGGGCGCCCGAGCCCGGTGTGCGCGGCACGCACGTCGCCTTCCAGCAACGCCCTGCGAATCCTGCTCGACGACACGGGACCTCCCCCGGCGACGACGGGCGGAACGACCTGGACGTCGAAGCCCAGCTCCGTTCCCATCGCATCCAGGGTTTCCGCATCTCCCGACCGCCCCCTGCCGAATCCGTGGTCGTAGCCGATCACGAGTTCCCTCACCCTCATGCGGGCAACGAGGATCTCCTCCACGAAGCGCCGGGGAGTGTAGCGGGCCAGCGCCCGGGTGAACGGCAGGAAGACGGCGTAGTCGAGGTCGCTTTGCGCGAGGATCTCCTTCTTCTCGATCGAACTGGTCAGAAGCCCGGGCGCGTCCTTCGGCCTCAGGACCTGGAGCGGATGGGGGCGGAAGGTCACCAGGACGCTGGGCCTGCCCGTGTGTCGGGCTCTCCGGCCCATTTCGCGCAATACCTCCCGGTGGCCCAGATGGACGCCGTCGAAGGTCCCCACCGTAACCACGCTCCCCCGCTCGCAGCGAGGGACCAGTGCGGCCAGGGCGGATCGCGCGGCGCGACCCTCCATGCGGTCGGACGCCGTCACAGGAACACCTTGCGCGGTTGCAGCACGCCCCCCCGGCCGACCCCGATCGCGACCAGGGTTCCCTGCGCGAGCGCAACCACCGGATCGGCCTCGGGAACGGGCTCAAGGGTCGGTTCGATGGCCTGTCCGCACGCCAGGCGCGCGGCGTCCTCTTCGCCCACGCGCACGGCCGGAAGGTGCGCCAGCGCCCTCGCGGCTGACAGGTGCGCGGCCGGGGGAAGCTCGTCGCGTAGCCCGTCGGCAGCCGCCGCGTCGCGAACGCGCAGCGAGCCCACCGCCGTGCGCCGGAGCGCAGTCAGGTGGGCTCCCGTCCCCAGCGCCTCGCCGAGATCGCGCGCCAGCGCCCGAACGTAGGTCCCGGAAGAACACTGAACCGCAAACGTGACCAACGGAAGGGCGCAGCGGATCTCCCCCACCCCGTACACCTCGACCGGCACCGGCTCGAGCTTGACCGTCTCGCCCTGGCGAGAGCGGCGGTGGGCGGCGGTCCCGCGCACCTTCTTGGCGGAATAGCGCGGCGGAATCTGGAGGATGGGGCCCTGGAACGCCTCGAGGGCGTGCCGGACGGTGCGCTCGTCCAATTCACGCCATCGAGGGCTTTCGCCCACCACGTCCCCGTCCATGTCGTGCGTGCTGGTCGACACGCCAAGGCGGGCGGTCGCCAGATACGTCTTGTCCATCGCCGACAGGTACTGCGAAATGCGGGTGGAAGGACCGAGGCAGAGCAGGAGCAGTCCCGAGGCGAAGGGGTCCAGGGTTCCTGCATGGCCGACGCGCCTGAGGCCCAGGCGCGCGCGCGCTTCCCGGACGATGTCGTGGGAGGTGGGGCCGATGGGCTTGTCGACCAGCAACACGCCGTCACGGGGGCGGCTCACGTCTCCTCCCCTTCCCCGGCTGCGCCGTCGCCGGGGAGAACATCCTTGAGGATCTGTTCGATACGTGCGGCGTGTTCCAGCGACGTGTCTTCGACGAAGCGCAGTTCGGGTACGCGCCGGATGTGGAGCTCCGCGCCCAGCGATCCCCTGATGAACGCGGCCGAGGCGGCGAGCCCCTTCATGGCCCGATCGCGTTCCCGGCCGTCGCCGGCCAGCCTGACGAACACCCGCGCGAACGAGAGATCGGAGGTCACGCGGACTTCCGTAACCACCGGCATGCCCACCCGGGGATCGCGCACCTCGCTGCGGAGGATGCGCGTGATCTCCCGCTGCAGCTGGCTGTTCACCCGGGCGAGCCTGCGAGCCATCTGCGCTCAGCGGCCGCGGCCGTTGAACCACGCGCCCACGTCGACCTCCATGCTCTTCAGGCCAGGGGGTCGCGGACCGAGAGTACGACGACGCGGCCATCGGCCTCCACGAAGCCGGCGAGACGGCCGCGAATCGACTCGGCGTGACGCCCTTCCGTGGTCACGAAGACCGCCGTAAGACCCGCCCGCGCGTGCAACTCGCGCATATGGGTCTCCGAAACGCCGGCGTTGAAGCGATGGCGCATGCGGTCCTTCAGGGAACGCACGACGTTGCGCTTGTCCTTGAGGGACACGCATCCCGGAAGCAAAAGGTCCCAGGAGATCGCCCCGATCACCACGGCCGGCGAACCGCCGGACCGCCCGCGGCCTCATCGCGCGTGAGCACTTCCGGCCAGGGTGCGCGCGACTTCCTCGACCACGAAGCACTCGATGACATCACCCACTTTCACGTCGTTGTAGTTGGCGATTCCTATCCCGCACTCGAGCCCGTTGCGGACCAGCTTCACATCGTCCTTGAACCGCTTGAGCGAACTGATCTCCCCCGTGTACACCACGACGCCGTCGCGGATCAGACGCACCGTCGACGGGTGTTCCACAACCCCCTCGCTGACGTAGCAGCCCGCGATGGTGCCGACCCTCGTCACCTTGAAGGTCTCGCGCACCTCCGCGCTTGCCACGACTTTCTCGAGGCGCTCCGGGGCGAGCATGCCTTCCAGAGCGGCGCGCACGTCGTTTTCCGCGTCGTAGATGACGTCGTAGACCTGGATGTCCACGCCCTCACGCTCGGCCAGCTGCCGGGCGTTGATGTTCGGACGCACCCGGAAGCCGATGATGACGCCACCGGCGGTGCGCGCGAGCAGGACATCCTCCTCGTTGATGGCTCCCACCGCCCGGTGGACGATCTCCACCCGCACTTCCGCGGTGCTGAGTCGCTGGAGCGTATCCGACACCGCCTGTACGGAGCCGTCGACGTCGCCCTTGATGATGAGCGGCAGAGTGCTGACTTCACCCGCGGACAGGATCTGGGAGAAGTCCCCGAGCCTGATCCCGCGATCCTTGATGCGCAGGAGCTTCTCGCGCTCCAGGCGCTGGCGGGTGCTGGCGATCTCGGATGCACGCATGGCCTCCATGACCTGCAGCGTGTCG
>VYDD01000387.1:9464-16678 GCA_009843625.1 Gammaproteobacteria bacterium
CGCCTGGGGCACCCCCCTGACGCCCAGAAGCTGCACCGGAGTGCCGGGGCCCGCCTCTTCCACGACCGCCCCGCGCTCGTCCAGCAGCGCGCGCACGCGGCCGTCGAACTTGCCGCAAATGAAGTCGTCGCCCACGCGAAGGGTACCCCGCTGAACCAGCACGGAAACGACGGGGCCCTTCCCGACATCCAGCCTGGCCTCGATCACGGCGCCGGTTGCCGGGCGGTTCGGGTTGGCCTTCAGTTCGAGCAACTCCGCCTGCAGCAGCACCTTCTCCAGAAGCTCGTCCATGCCCGCTCCGGTGCGGGCGGAGATCGGCGCCACCAGCACGTCGCCCCCGAAATCCTCTACGGTGACGTCGTGACTGAGAAGCTGCTGCTTGACGCGTTCGGCATCTGCCGCCGGCAGATCCATCTTGTTGATGGCCACCACGATAGGGACGCCGGCGTTGCGCGCGTGGGAGATCGCCTCGACGGTCTGCGGCATGACGGAGTCGTCCGCCGCCACCACCAGGATCACGATGTCGGTGACGTCGGCGCCCCGCGCGCGCATGGCGGTGAACGCGGCGTGGCCCGGCGTATCCAGGAACGTGAGCGAGCGGTCGCCGTCCACCTGGACGTGGTAGGCCCCGATATGCTGGGTGATGCCGCCGGACTCGCCCGCGACGACGTTGGTGTCCCGGATCGAGTCGAGCAGCTTCGTCTTTCCGTGGTCCACGTGACCCATGACCGTGACCACGGGTGGGCGTGGCATGGCCAACTCGGGATCGTCCTCTTCCTCCACTTCACCGTCTTCCGCGGCGCCGTACTCCTGCTCGCGGACGGCAGTAAAGTTGAACTCCTCCAGCAGCATCTCGATCTGGTCGAAATCCAGCCGCTGGTTGATCGTGACCATGAGGCCCAGGCTCTTGAACGCCGAGCCGATGAGTTCGGTCGAAGATATGTCGATGAGTTCCCCGAGTTCGGCCACGGTCAGAAACTCGTTCACGCGCACGGTGGTGGCTTCACGCTCCTCCTGCTTGCGGGCTTCCTCCTTGCGGGCCTCCTTCTCTTCCACCCTGGGACGCGTATCACGGCTCTTGCGCCGACGCCGACCCCCGCCCTTCAGTTCGGCCATCACGCGCTGGATGTTCTCCTGCACGGCGCCCTGGTCCACCCGCTGGCGCCTTCTGCCCTTCTTCCGTCCCCGCTTGCGTCTGCCGTCGGGCCCGTACCCTTCCGCCTGGATGCGCACCTGGCCTCCGGGCCCGGCGCTGGCTGCGGGAGCCAGTCGGGGTGACTGGCGCACGACCCGCACGGGACCTTCGGGCCCCTGACTGCGCGCCGACCGCAACTTGGGTCGGGCCGGAGTCGGGAAGGTCTCGGCCGCAGCGACGTTCGCGTCGTGGGCCGCGGCCGCATGGCCAGGGTCGGAGGAAGCCCCGGCCGGTGGCTGCGCGGAGGCTGAGGGCGGGGTCGCCTCCGGCGATGCGCCCGAGGCGGTCGGGGCAGCAGCCTGGCTCGCGGACCCTGAGTCGGGGACCGCGTCGCGATGGTCGGCCGGGCGCGATGCGGATGCGGACCCGCCTTCCGCGCGCCGTGCCGTACCCGGCCCATCGCCGGCGTCGGCAACCTGCCCCGCGGCGACCGCGTCCGCGGCCACGCCATCCTGCCCGGCGGTGGCCCCGGCCGCGCCGTCATCGAGCTGGTCTGCCCCGGCCGGCGGCGACTCGCTTCCGGCGTCGGGCATGTCCGGACCCGATGCTGCGGTCTCGGGAGACGAGATCTCGCCATTGGGCGCGTGGTGTCCCGCGGAACCGGCGTCCTCGGCGGGTTCCGCCCCATCGCCCGCGGAGGGCGGTCCGGCGGCTGCTCCGGGCACGGACTCCGGCGCGCCGCCCGATCCGTCCGCCGTCCCGCCGGACGCCTGTACGGAATCGGCCTGCCCGGTCACCGGACCCGAGCTCTCCGCCGTCCCGACCGGGGACGCCACGGCTACAACTTCGGCTTCGCTCGGCGCCACGCGCCGGATTCGCCTGCGACTGCGCCTCCGGCGCACATGGGTTGACCAAACATCTTCCAGCGCGGCCTGCACGGCTTCACGGGTTCCGAAGCCGCTTTGCCGGCGCTCGCGCTCGATTCGCGCCAGGAGGCGCGAAACGTCGTCACCGGGCACGAAATCCCTGTCTCCGTGCAGCGCTACGCCCATCTTGCGCAGCAGCGTCAACAGCATCCGCGACGAGACCCGCAGATCCCTCGCAAGCTCGAAAACCCGCATGCCCCTGGACTTCCTCCCTGTGTGGCTCTCGTGGCCCGGTGACCGAAACCGGTCTACGCCGTGCCCCGGCTGTCTGATCCGTCTGTGTGCCCTTCGTCCGCAAGAGCTTCGGGTTGCGCGTCTTCCTCGCCCTCGATCACGGTCAATTCGTCGATCAGACCGACGATCTGGTCTACGGCATCGGTGGAGAGTCCCGGTATCGCCAGGAACTCGGCCCTTTCCAGGTTAATGATCTGGAGGAACGTAGTGTATCCCGCCCCTCCCAGCGCCTGCAGCGCGTCGGCGGACAAGTCCAGTTCCGAGAGTGGAAAATCGGACGTCTCGTAGTTGTCCTCGGCGTCCGGGAAGATGGCCGTGTCCGTTCCGCGCTCAAGCCACTCCCGAGACCCGTAGAGGTCGATCTGCCACCCGATCAACTGAGACGCCAGGCGCACGTTCTGTCCATTCCGGCAGCGCGCCAGGGACAACTGCTCCTCGTCCACGATCGCGGTGATGCCCTGGTTGTCGTAGTTGCTGATGACCTTCGCAACCCGCGCGGGCGCAAGCGCCCTGCGGGCGAAAACCTCGGGATCGGGATGCCAGGGCACGATATCGATCCGCTCTCCGCCCAGCTCGGAAACGACGGCCTGGACGCGGGATCCCTTCAACCCTACGCACGCGCCCACGGGATCGATGGATTCGTCGCGCGACGACACCGCGATCTTGGTTCTGCCGCCAACTTCCCTGGCCTTTTCCCGGATGTCGACGATGCCCTGGTAGATCTCCGGCACCTCGAGCCTGAAGAGGGACTCGACGAAAACGGGGTCCGCGCGCGACAGAATGAGCCGGGGCCCCTTGGGAGACTCCTCGATCTTCTTCAACACGGCGCGGATCGGATCGCCCTGGCGGAAACGCTCCCGGGGGTTCTGCTCCTTCCAGGGGATGATGGCGTCCGCGTCCTTGGCGAGGTTCAGCATCACCACCACCTTGCCCCGCTCGATCTGCTGCACGTCGCCCGAAAGCAGTTCGCCGACCCGGTCCGCGAACTCTTCGCGAATCCGGTCGCGCTCGATCTCGCGAATACGCTGGACGATGCGCTGCTTGGTCGCCATCACCGCGTTGCGTCCGAACTCGGTGAAGTCCATGGGGATTTCCATGAGATCCCCGATTTCGAAGGCCTCGTCGTCCCAGCGGGCTTCCTCCAGGGAAATCTCCGCGGAGCCGTCCTCGACCTGGTCTACGACACGCTTGAGGACGACGATGTCGATCGCTCCGCTCATGTCGTCCACGTCGATCTCGGCGCGCACGTTGGGCCCATGGATGCGTGCGAGGCCGGCCATGATCCCGTCCTGGATCAACTCGTTGAGTTCGTCCACGGACAGGTTCTTGGTGGCGGCCATGTCCCGGAATGCCGCAATTATCTGGCCCGAGTTCGCTATCATCGACTCCGTTCACCCTGCCGACACACGCGGATCGTCCGCCCGTCCCGCGCAAGTCGGGATCATGTCACGGGTGGCCCACCCACGCGGCGCCGCCCGGCTTGCCGGGTAAAAAAAAGCGGGGGCCACTGGCTCCCCACTCTCAAGATCGTCGGCCGACGACCCGCCCGGACCCTGAACAATAAGGGTTTGTCCACCCCCGTTCAAGGCTTCGGAGCCGGCCGCGCGGCTCCGGCTGTCAGCGCGGCGCGTCCCCGGTCACGGGGTCGGGTCTTGCCGCTCCAGGCGCTCGATCCTCGCGGCGAGACGCTCTACCGCCTCCCGCAACTGGTCCATCTCGCGACGGGTCACGAAGTCCAGGCGATCACGGGCGGTCCCGGCCGCCGCCTGAGCCCTGGACAACGCGCCCTTCAGCGCATCGCGCGCCGCTTCGGCGTTGGGCCCGCCCTGCTCGCGGGTCTCGGCCAGGGTTTCCTCAATGGCGTCCTTGAGCGCCGAGAGAAAACCGAGCCCCTGGCTCAACCCTTCGCGAATGCCCTTTCTCCTGCGACGCTCGCCGTCGCTTCCCTCTTCCCTCACGGTGTACCTCTCTTCCCCTGGTGGCGTGTTTCAGCCGGGTCCCGCACCCCGCGCCCGACCCGGTGTCCAACCCACGCGCTCGATGTGCGCACCGAGTCCGCGCAGGCGTTCGTCGATCTGCTGATAGCCGCGTTCGATCTGGGCGATGTTGTGAATCTCGCTGGTTCCCCTGGCAGCCAGCGCGGCCAGCAGGATCGCCATGCCGGCGCGAATGTCCGGGCTCTCGAGGCGTCCGCCCCGCAGCTGCGCGGGGCCGACCACGACCGCCCGATGCGGATCGCACAGGATGATCTGCGCCCCCATGGAAACAAGCTTGTCGGTGAAGAACATGCGTGACTCGAACATCTTCTCGTATATCAGCACGGTGCCGTGGCACTGCGTGGCCGTGACCAGCGCGATCGACGTGAGGTCGGCAGGAAACGCCGGCCAGGGCCCGTCGTCGATCTTGGGCACGTGGCCGAAGGCGTCGGGCCGGACATTGGGCTCGCGATCGCCCCGCACGACCAGCGACCCGTCAACAGGTTCGCACTCGACGCCAAGGCGCCGGAAGCCCAGCAAGGTCGAATCCAGATGCTCGATCGGGACATCCTCGATGACCAGTTTGCTTCGCGTCACCGCCGCGAGGCCGATGAAGGAACCGATTTCGATGTGGTCGGCGCCGATTCGGTATCTGGCTCCGCCCAGCTCTCCGACGCCCTCGATATCGAGGACATGGGTGCCGATGCCACGGATGCGCGCACCCATCGCATTCAGCAGGTGGCACAAGTCCTGGACGTGCGGTTCGGCCGCCGCGTTTCGAATCCGGGTTCGGCCGCGGGCCAGCGTGGCCGCCATCACGGCGTTCTCCGTGCCGGTCACCGAAGGCTCGTCCAGGAACATCGAGGCGCCCTTCAGGCTGGACGCGTGGATCTCGAACTCCCTTCCCAGCCGCGTCTCTCCCCCCAATGCCGCAAGCGCCATGAAGTGGGTGTCCAGGCGGCGGCGGCCGATCACGTCACCGCCGGGAGGGGGAAGCAGGACGCGTCCGAAGCGCGCCAGCAACGGGCCGGCGAGCAGAATCGAGGCCCGAATGCGCTCTGCGAGCGCGCGCGGGGGACGGATGTCGCTGACTTGTCCCGCATCCACGGTGACCACGTTGGGCGCCTCCCAGGACACTTCCGCGCCCAGGGCCCGCAGGATCGCGGCCAACGCCTCCACATCCTTGATGCGGGGGACGTTCTCCAGGGTGACCGGCTCTGTCGCGAGGAGCGTCGCCGCAAGTGCCGGCAACGCCGCGTTCTTGTTTCCTGCCGGCCTTATGGTCCCGCTGAGGGGGTGGCCGCCTTCGACCAGGAAGTGTGCCATGACATGGGGGTGGAAGGGTGGACCAGGTGGAAGCTACTGGAGCGCGGCCAGCGCCGGGACCTTGGGGGCGGTCGCGCGTCGGGTCGCTGGTCGCATTGCCGCGCCAACATACCGCGTCGCCGACGCCCCGGCCAGCGGGATCAGGACGTGCATGGAAGTTCTTGCAGCGCAAGCCTCGAATGCGCTACCATTGGAGAACAGATGATTCTACAAGTTATTGTCAATACGTCAGATGCACCCTTCGGTGAAGCGCTCTCCGAGGGAGGCTCCGCCGATCTTCTCGGCTCCACGCCGCTCCTGATCATACCATGATTGCAACGGTTTGGACGATAGCGGCCGCGGCATCCGCCCGGGTGTCGGGGCAGGAACCGGCGCCCGACACGGTTTTCGTCATGGTAGCGCCCTCGGGGATCGCGAACGTCAGCGAGTGGGGCCTCCTGGCCCTCGTGGTCCTGGCCTCGCTCGGCACCGTGGCGCTGCTGGCCTTCCTGAGGCGGCTGGACAGGCACGGGCGCCGGCTCACCGACATCGCGCGCCGGCTGGAGGAGCAGAGCCGGCCGGTGCTCGAACGGGCTGCCGGCGTCGCGGACAACGTGGATGCCGTCTCGCGCTCGCTGCGCGACGAGGCGCGGCACCTCACAGGGTCCGTGCGGGCGCTGTCCGACCGCCTGAGGCAGGCATCGACGCACATGGAAACCCGCATCGATGAGTTCAACGCGTTGCTGGAAGTGGTGCAGGCCGAGGCTGAAGAGACGTTTCTCAAGACGGCTGCGGCCGTTCGCGGGGTGGGCGCCGGCGCACGCGCCCTTGAGCGCACGCGTGGCGGCGCCCGCTCCGTGCTCCCGCTCGAAGAGGATGCCGCGGCGGGGCCCGCAGGCGATGAACCGGCTGACACCCCCGCCGTCACCGGGCCGGATGACGGGCGCGAGCCGGCTGGCGAGACCGGATAGCGGCGGCGGGCAGCCCGCGGGTCAACTCGGCCGGCAATCCGCCGACTTCAATCGGCATCGGCGTCAAGCGCGGCCCGCAGCAACTGGCTCACCCGGCGCGGGTCCGCCTTGCGCCCGGAGGCACGCATGACCTGGCCCATGAGAAACCCGAAGAGGCGCGTCTCCCCCGCGCGGTAGCGGGCGACTGCTTCCGGATGCGCCGCCACCGCGTCCGTCACCCACTTCTCCAGCACCTGGTCTTCCCGTACCTGCCTGAGCCCTTCCCGCTGGACGATCGCCCCGGGCGCGTCGCCGGTGCGCGCCATGCCGGCGAGGACCGTCTTGGCCGCCGTGGCCGACAGCGTCCCCTTGTCCAACAGCACAAGCAGTTCGGCGAGTCGCCCGGGTGCCAGCCCCGGTGAGGAAACGTCGGCGATTCCTCGTTTCACCGTCTCGAGCACCGGCCCCATCACCCAGTTGGACACCGTCTTGGGCTGCATCCCGCACGCGACGACGGCTTCGTAATAGTCCGCGAGTCCCCGGGACGAAGTAAGCACGTCCGCGTCGTATGCGGGCAACTCGTACTGACGCCGAAAGCGCTCGCGCTTTGCGCGCGGAAGCTCGCCCAGTCCGGCCCGCAGCGACGCGACGCGCGCGGCCGAGAGGACGAGAGGCGGGAGGTCGGGAT
>VYDD01000007.1 GCA_009843625.1 Gammaproteobacteria bacterium
CCTCGGCGTCGCGGATCGAGAAGCGGGCGATCTCGCGCCAGGTGCGGTGGTGGTCACCGTCGCGGTAGAGCCGGTCGCCGTCAGGGAGCGGTGTGAGCGTGCTCTCGAGGGGCAGGATGGTGAGCCCGTGCCGGGGCAGGTCCAGCTCGCGGATGATCTCCGGGCGCATCAGGCTCACGACGTACGAAAAAACGCTGTAGCGGAAGCCCGGGAAGATCTCTTCGGTGACCGTGGCGCCCCCCACCAGCGGACGCGCCTCCAGTACGCACACGTCCAGCCCCGCGCGCGCCAGGTACGCCGCGTGCACCAGACCGTTGTGCCCGCCGCCGATCACGACCGCGTCGTATGTGCGGGTCATCGGACTCATGCGCGCTTGCGCGCGGGATCGAAGAACGGGGTCTTCACCACCGTGGCCGGCACTTCGTGGCGCACGAACTCCACGGTGAGTTCGAAGTCCACCCGCCCGCCGGGCCGGGCGAAATCGCGCTGCAGGGTCGCGAGGGCGATGTACTTCTTGAGGATGGGAGAGAAGGTGGAGCTGGTCACGAACCCGACCTGCGCCCCGGCGGCGAAGATCGGCACCGGCTCGCGCGACGCCTTGCCCGCCACCAGCGGGGGCAGTCCCACAGAGGCGAAGCGCCGCTCGATGCGCAGCCAGTCGACCTCCAGCCCCGCGAAGGCCCACTTGGAGGGCTGGGCGGCCTCCCGCGCGAGCGCCCTCCCGCCCACGAAGTCGCGTCCGGACCGCGGCTGGACCGCCCATCCCAGGCCGGCCTCGTAGGGCGAGGACTTGCGCGACTCGATGAGCGCCGTCCACGCCGACACATAATCCACTTCCTTGAGCAGGAGCCCGGCCTCGATCCGGGCCACGTCGAGGGCGTCGAGCCCCGCCGGGGCGATGCCGTACCCCCGGCCCATCTCCATGAGCGCGTCCCAGAGGTCGAGCGCGTGTTCGGGACGCACCCAGAGCTCGTATCCCAGATCACCCGTGTAGCCGGTCCGCGTGATCGTGACCGGACTCGATCCCACGGTCCCCTTCGTGAGCCCGAAATACGGGACGGACGCGATGTCCGCGCCGGTCACCAACCCCGCCAGAATGTCACCCGACGTGGGCCCCTGCAGGGCGAGCGCCGCCAGCTCAAGCGAGATGTCGCGCACGTCGGCGTCCATCCCAAGCCCGCAATCCTCGAACCAGCGCAGGCACGGATCCGCGGCCGTGATGCGGAATCGGTCCGCGTCCAGGCGCTGCACGGTGCCGTCGTCGATCAGCTTGCCGGCCTCGTCGCACCAAGGGCTGTAGAGTACGTGTCCCTCCGGGCAGTCGGCCGCGTCGCGCGTGACGATCCGGTCCACCAGCGCGGGCGCATCGGTCCCCGTGATCTCGTACTTGCGCAGGGGCGAAATGTCGAAGAGGGCCGCGCCGCTGCGCACCGCGTAGTACTCGTACTCGTGGCTGGGCTCGTAGCTGAGGGCGATGGAGTACCCGGACCAGTTGCGCCAGCGGCGGCGGTGGGAGAGCGCGGCGGTGCGCGGGTGGAAGGGTGTTTCGAGGAGCATGCGGCAAGCTGGCTGCGATTCAGAAACGCAGCAAGGTGGTGACCGCGGGTCGCCCGGGCTGGATGACGATGATGTAGAGGCGGTCGTACTCCATGTGGTCGATGAGACCGTGCGGATCGCCCCCGAGCGCCTCCGCCAGGCGCGGCGTGGTGTTGCTGTGGCCCGAGACCAGATGACGACCGGGGGTCGCGCGAATGGTCTCCGCGAGCTGCTCCAGTTCTCCGGGGCTGTAGATGATGAGCTCGACGCCGTCGTCCTCGGCGATGGGGCGGGCGGTATCGAGCGTCCGCGTCAGGTTGGTGGAATGGACGTGGGTGAAGTCCACGTCCGCCAACAGCGTCCGCAGCCTCTCGACCCGCTCTCGCCCAAGGTCGTTCAGGGGCGAGTTGGGGCTGTCGTCGAGCCGTTCGGCGTGGCGCACGAGGAAGACGGTCACGGCGTCGTCCGCCGGGAAAGCGACCTGTGCGCCCAGGCGGATGGGTGCCGCGACCGCACTCAGGCAGGCCGCGAAGGCAACCAGCGCGCTTGCATCTGCGCGCACGCGGCATCGGGGAATTCGCGATCGAGTCATGGCACCCCCGCTACTTGAGCGCGACCAACTGGTCTGGATCCACCCGCACCACGATGTAGGTGATCGCCTCGGTGATCTCGCTGAACCCGTGCGGCGAGTTGGTCGGGATGATCACCATGTCCCCCGGCCCGATGTCGCGGCTCTGTCCGCCGGCGATGCCGCCCAGCGCACTCGGGCCGGTCAGCGTGCGGACCGTATTGCCGTCCGGATCGAGCGGACGCGCGTCGGTGAGCTCGCCTCCGGTTACCAGCGTGCCCCGCCCCGACACCACGTAGTAGACCTCGGTCTGGTTGTGGTGCTGGATCGCACCCAGCGAGGTGGTGGGCGGCCGGTGCACCAGCCCGACCCCGACATTGTGACCACCCGCGTCGATGTGCCGGATCTGCTGGTCGCTCACCCGGCCCTCGGGGGCGTTCGCGATGGTGGCGAGAATGTCTTCCGCGGTGATGTGGGTGGCGGCCTGATTCTCCTGTGCCGCGGCCCAGATCACTCCGGCAGCCAGCGCGGCGGCGAGCAGCTTCGACATGGGTACCTCCGGTCTTCGGTGGGTTCAGCGGCCTTGCACGCGAGAGCCAATACTAGCAGCCCGTGGATGAATCCGCGCGTGCACCGCGCCCACTGGCAGAATCGGCAGCCAACCCTGATGTTGCGCCCGGGCGTCTCAAGGGTTGGGAGACCTGATCCACTCCCCGGGAGACTCTTTGCGCATGACGCCCCGACCCATCGTTCTCGCAGCGGCCACGCTCCTCCATGCTGGGTGTGTCTCTCCCGACAGCAGTTCGTTGACCATCGTTCGCGATAGCGCCCGTGTCGTGATCGCGGAGAGCGGCCTGGAAGCGTCGGGCGACGAATGGAGGCTCCAGCTTCCCCCCGTCCTTCTGATCGGCCGTAGCGAGGGCACGGGGGACGGACCGGATCTCTTCGGGCGCATCAACCAGGTCATTCGGCTGTCGAGCGGGGACATCGCCGTAGCCGAAGGCCTGGCGGCGGAGGACCGCGTTTTTGACGATGGGGGAGGGTACTTGCGCACGTTTGGAAGACGCGGTGAAGGACCCGGAGAGTTCGCGAACCTTTGGACGATTTCGGAATTGCCGGGTGATACGATTGTGGCGGTCGATCCCTTCCGCGGGCGGATTACCCTGTTCACGTCATCTGGCACGTTCGCCCGATCATTCCCGATGCCGTGGCTCCCAGGGGCGTCTGCCCCCAACCCGGTCGGGTGGTTTGAGGACGGCACGCTGCTCGTCGACGCGCTCGCTCAATCTCCGTCCGGGGACGCACGCGACCAATCCACGCACTTCCTATACTCGGTTGACCGCGATGGAGAGGTACTGGAGACCCTCGGCGAGTTCGCGGGTGAGCAACTGGGCCGCAACGGCTTGGGCCTTGCCTTCGGCGCGCGGGCACATTTCGCGGCAGGCGGCAACCTGGCCTGGTATGGACATTCCAGCCGATACGAGTTGGTGGGCCGTGACCGATCCGTAACCGTGAGCAGATTCGTGCGTGCGGATCGAATTACGAGGGCTGTGACACAAGCCGAAATCGATGAATCGCGGGCCACAGCCGGGGAGCGCCTCCGGGGAATGTCGGGTCCAGCCATCGATCGAATCCGGGCGACCGAGTTCGCGAGCACCCACCCGCTCCATGGCAGATTCCTCTTTGATGAAGCAGGCAACCTATGGGTGGAGCGGTCCTGGAGTGACCTGATCGCGGATTCCGGCGCGAGAGAATGGGACATCTTCGACGCGGAGGGCAAACTCACTGGCTTCCTTGCGACTCCCGGCGGCTTCCGGATCACGTACATCGGGACTCAGTCGGTCCTCGGCGTTCATGCGGATTCTCTCGGCATCGAGACCGTTCGGATATATCGATTGGATAAGTGACGACCCCTTCAGCCCACATCCCCATCACGCAACGACCGGCAGGTTTCCCGAGATGCCCCATGGTCGCCAGGATCACGGTGCGGAAGGGTGTTCGGAGGCACGAGGCGGCAGCAGTCCCCTGTGACGTCGGACGTTGAGGGCTTTCCACTGCAGAAGCGGTTGGTTGCCTATGCGCTCCTGAAGGGACGCGTCACGGGTGAGCAATCTCGCATCGACTTCGCCCTTGTCCAACAGCAGGTCCAGGAACTCGCGCTCCCTGTCCGCAAGTGGCAGTACGGCGGATAGCGCTCTCTTGCAATCCTCGACGAGTCCCCGGGCGTAATCGGTTGTCACGGCCTGCCCGGCCGGTCCCGGTGCCCGAAGCATGGGACGCAGTTGTCTCGTCAACTCCCGTTCTTCGAAGTCGATATCTTCGACCGAGACGGTCCGCCAGTCCTTGCGGTTCATCGCTCCATAAACGACGAACGCAAGGCGGAGCTTGTCACTCCGGAGGTCATCCAGACCGAGAATCTGGCTGCAATCAAAGAGATCCCTCGACTGCCTGCGCGACAGCAGCGCGGCAAGCTTTCCCGCCGCGAGCTCGTGGAGGTCTACCAGAGGGATTCCCCTGGCGCGATAGTCGCCGATCGGATGGGAGTCGGCCTCATGGACGTCCCAGAGTGGCTGCCTGTACATGTAATTCAGATCCACTTCAAGGATCGCCGGCTGACCCGTGTAGCTCACGTACGCCAACCGCCATTTCCCGCCTGCATGTTCGTCCGGGGCCCGCCGGACGGTGAACCCCTCTCGTGAGAACACCGCCTGAGCCGCTCGCTCGACGCGGGGTCTGTCCTCAAGCATGTCTTCGCGGTCCAGGGCGCCGATGTAGTTGAGATCGATGTCCACAGACAGTCTTGGATAGCGAAGCACAAACAGATTCAACGCCGTGCCGCCCTTCAGTGCCCATTTTCCACGGAGTCCCGGATGGGAATTGAGCGCGCTCAGAAGGCGCATCAACTGGAGCACCTTCTCGACTACCCGTTCGCTGAACCCCTCGGCCCGGGCAAACGGCCCCGCATCGCGCGCCGAGACCCTCACGTCATCTCTTCCCAGGACCGGTTCAGGACCTGCTCGGGGACCATCAGGTTCCAGTCCTTGACCCACGTGCAGTCGCGGCGACTGGCACGCACCAGGTAGTGGGGCTGCCTGGGCCGCATTCGACGCAGCGCCTCGAGGTGCGCGTCCTCAACCATCAGGTCGTCCCTGTGCTGTTGCAGAAAGAACCCCACCTTCGCGGCGGTCGTGGCGTTGTCCAGCAGACGCGCGTATTCGATGACCTGGTCCAGATCGAAGAACTCCACCGACTCAAGTGACCGCCAGATCTCTTCCCATTCGCCCGTCAGGTCCGGGCGGTCCAGCACGTCGACCAGTGTTCTTTCGTGACTGGTGACCCGAACCTCCACGCCGGAGCGGCGGCGGCGGATCACACCGAACATCGCTTCCTTTTTCCGCAGCAGCGGCGGCGGCACGGGTGCACGCCGGTACTCGTGGGACCGGAACTCCATCGGCAGCGACCGTTTCGCCGATACGTAGACCACCGTCCAATGGACGGAGTATGCGCGGCCGTGGAACTCCAGGGCTGTGTGGTAAGCCAGGACTGCGTCCTCCGTGAGCTTGGCCGCGACCAGGAAGGGATCGATGGGCGCAGTCTCCGGATTCATGCCCAGCGGGACTGTCGCATACAGGCCCCGGCGCAGGGAGACGATTCGCCCTCGCTTGCGGTAGTAGGCCAGGAGAGAGCTGCGGGTAGCGGTATTGCCGGAGCCTCGATGTGACAGGAACGCGTCCAGCTCTTCCACGGTGAACACCGCGTGCCGTGCGAAGAAGGCGTTGAGACTCACGGGATGACCTAGTTTGACGATCAGACGACATACGATCAAAAAATCTGGCGTTATCTCGTTAGAACGTCAAGTATTGCTTTGACACCCCATCAAGATAATTGCAATTACCCAGCCCCTTATCTCGCTGAGTTGTCAAATCAGGTCCCCGACCGCATGCGTATATGAGCCAGGCAGGCCAGGCTAGGGCCCGGCTTTCCGCAGGGGTGCCAGGGCGGCGTCCTCGACCCGGATTCGCAGGAACACGGTGAGCGTGACGAGGAGCCCCATGACTGCCGCGATGCGCCATGCCCCGAAGATCATGGGAACCGACACGACCTCGCCCACGACGAGTGCGTAGTTCGGGTGCCGCATGAAGCGGTAGGGCCCCCGCGCCACCAGCGGCGCGTCGGGAACCGTGATGACGCGCACGGTCCAGTACTCGCCCAGGCTCAGCATGACCCAGGCCCGGAACGCCTGCAGCAGCAGATAGACGCCGATCCACCACAGGCTCGGGGGCGTGCCGGGGTCGATGAACGTGGCCATCGCCGCGAACCAGGCAACGTACACCGCGATGAAGAGCGGAAGGTGCCAACGCCCGACCTCTTCGCCACCCCGGGCCAGGAGCCGGGCTGAGTTGCGCCGGGAAAGCGCCATGTAGCCCAGGTGCTGGAGGGCTACGATGAGCAGGATCAGATGGGTCATGCCTCGATCAGCATCATCGCGGCAGTGAATCCGGGGCCGAGCGAAGTGAGCAGGATGCGGCCCGTGGCGCCCGCCTGCAGGGTACGTTCCAGGACGAACAAGGCCGTGGGCGCGGACATGTTTCCGTGACGGCGAAGGATCTCCCGGGAATGGATCAGGGCATCCGGGGGCAGGTCGAGCGCCTCCTCCAGCGCGTCGAGAACCCGCGCTCCGCCGGGGTGCGCGGCGTACACGTCGATCTGGTCCAGCGAAAGGTCGCGGGACTGGAGGAAACCCTCGACTGCGCCGCGAAAGCGCCGCCGGACGATGTCCGGGATGCTGCGCGAGAACAGGACGCCAAACTCACCCGCTTCGCCGAAGTCCCAACCCATGACATCCAGCGAGCCGGGCCAGGTGTACTCGCCCCAGTCCCGGACCGCCGGCCCCCGGCCCGACGTGCTCAGCACCGCGCCCGCGGCCCCGTCTCCGAAGAGCGCGGCCGCGACGACGTTGCTCTTCGACGCGTCGTTCTTCTGGAATGTGAGCGTGCACAGTTCGACGGTGAGGAACAGGACGTTCAGTCCGGGTTCGGCCCGGCACATCGCGCCGGCACGGGCCAGCCCCAGCACTCCGCCCGCACAGCCGAGACCGAAGATCGGCAGGCGCCGGATATCCGGCGGCAGGCGCAGGCGATCGATGAGCAATGCGTCCAGGGTGGGGGTCGCCAGGCCCGTGCTGGACACCACGACCAGTCCGCCCACCTCCCCCGGCTCCAGCCCGGCCTGGTCGAGACATCGTGCGGCGACCTCTTCCAGGATCGCCAGCGAACACTCGATGTAGGCGTCGTTGCGTTCGGAGAAGGTGCGCGGCTGGCGATACCAGTCCAGCGGCATGGAGATCTGGCGGGAGTCGATTCCGGCGTTCGCGTACACCCGCGCCATACGGTCGAAGTTGGCAAACGAGTGCGAAAAGAACTCGTAGCCGAGGGGCACCAGCTCTTCCTGCCGGTACCGGTGCGGCGCGTGTCCGCTGGCCAGGGAGTTGAGGCGAACGGCGGCGTCGTGTGGCGGCATCACTCTCCCCTCACCCGCCAGGCCTCCGCACCCTCCGCTTGATCTCCGGGTCGACCCGGGTGCCGTACATGGTGATGCCGGACAGGCGCGAGAAGTAGTCGTAGGCCGCGGCCGACACCGCCTCCACGACCGTCCCGCCGTCGCCGCCGTAGTTGGACATCACCGAGATCACGTAGGGGCGGTCGGGCACGTCCACGAGACCCCAGACGGTGGATACGCCGGTGATCCCGCCCGGCTTGAAGGCGATGGGAACGTTGCGGGGCACCGGGTTGCGGATGGGTCCGCCCTTGAAGATCTCGAGGATCTCGCGCACCCGTGCGCAGCTTGCCTCGCTCATCGGCAAATCACAGTTCGCGATCCGCTCCATGATCAGCGCGGCATCCCGGGGCGTGGACAGATTCTCGTTCCCGCGCGCGGATTCCTCCGGCTGGATCATCTTGCGCTGCAGCAGGGTGTGCTCGGCCCCGAGCGAGGCCGAGAGGGCGTTCACCTCGTCCATTCCCATCTCGTCGATGAGCACGTTCGTCCCGGTGTTGTCCGAATACACAATCATGTAGATGGCGTAGTCCTCCAGGGACAGCGACGCGCCCCCGTCGGTGAGGTGAAGCAGCACCCCGCTGCCCCCGGTGCGCACCTCGTCGGTCATGTCGATGCGGCGACGCAGCAGCCCCGGCTCTTCCTCGGCTCGCCGGAAGAGCTCCAGCAGAATGGGGATCTTGATGGAACTGGCCTGTGGGAAGACCAGCTCGTCGTTGACGCGGAAGCGGTCTCCCGAAGTGAGGTCGATGATGTGAACGCCGGCGACGCCCTCATAGCCATCGACGATGCCTTCCAGCTCCCCCTGCAGCTTGCCGCGCAGAAGTGCCAGATGCTCCTCCTGGGCCGAGACCGGGGAAGTGACGGAGAGCAAGAGTGCGGACACGGCAAGGCCGAGGGCCATGCGGCAGGCGAGGATGCGGTGCGGCAGCAATTGCGTCATGGTCCCTCCTGATGGTTTGCTTCCGTGTGGTGCCGAAGCGGAGTAGGCGAATCCGGGCAACATCGGATGGCGACCAGGACTCGGCTGCACCAGCCTTTCAGATGCGCATCGCCGAGAAGACCGCCCGGTGCGCCGCCACGATGCGTTCCAGTGCCTCCTGGTTGGGCTCGAGCGACCACTCGCCGCGCTCCGAGGTGCCGCCGAGCACGATGCCGTCGCTGCGCGGCTGCATGTGGATGCCCAGGCCGCCGCCGGAAACGGGCGCTCCGCCGAAGGTGCCGTAGTTCACTTCCGGCTGCGGAATCAGCACGGTGAGCTGCCCCTTGAGAGGGACCATCGTGCGATCATCGAACAGGTCGCGCGCGCCCAGCCCGGTGCAGTTGACCACAACCGGCTCCTCCAGCTCCACCAGCTCGCCCGGCTCGGTGAACTTTCGGATGACGATGCGCCCGCCTCGGTCCACCACGTCCCGCACCAGGGCATCGAGATAGATGGAGGGTTCGATGCGCATCTGGGTGCGCTGCGTCGCGTAGCGGGTTGCAAACGGATGTTCCCCGGGTCCGAGCAGCCTGGTGCCCGTGCGCAGGTGCGCAGGAAGCAGCGGCTCGCGGTCCCCTCCCCCGCCTCCCCGGGGTCGCGGCTCGTTGTCGCCCAGCGCATAGCTGTGGATCCAGGACACCCCGTATCCCCGTCCGACAAGCAACTGCAGCTGCCGGTAGGAAATCTCCGCGGCCTCGCGGAACTGCGCGTCCCAGGCGGGCGTGCGCAGGTCACCGTCGATGAGGCCCGAGGTGGGGGTGAACCCCGCGAGCGACATGTTCGAAGTCGTGTTGGGGGGAACGTCCATCGTGTAGATGGTCACGTCGAAGCCGCGTCGCTGCAGTTGACGCGCGGCGGTGAGGCCCGCGGCCCCGCAACCGATGACCGCAGCGCGGCGGCTGTCGTGCTCCAGGGCCATCTCGGTGGCCATGGCGCCCGTGCCCCAGGAGAGCGACATCCCCGCCCCGCCGTGCCCGTAGTTGTGAATCACGGTGGTCTCGTCCAGCCGCTCGGCGCGCAGCAGGAACCCTGCCGGACGATGGGGACGGAGCCCCACGGTGGTGCGGATGATGCGGTCCCGGTCCACGCGAACCGGTACGAGCCGCAGCGGCGCCTGGGCCATGGGTGTCGAGCGCACTCCACACGCGCCCAATCCGCTCCCGATCAGCCCCAGGCCGCCGATTTTCAGCAGCGTTCGTCGGTCCATCATTTCTCCGGCCCATTCTTCCATGGCAGGTGTCTTCGCCGATTCACCATCTTGGATTGCACATCCTGTAAGGGCAACCTGGGGGCAGGAGAGATTGATATGCGTACCTGTACACGGTACACTACTTGATTCGCACGTTCCGGCATCGGGGCCTGAGGCGGTTGCACGGTCGTGGGGATGCGAGAAGAGTCCCGCCGGATCAACGAGAGCGGATCAAGATCGCGATCGGGTATCTGGATGTGGCCAGCATCCCATCCGACCTCGATCTACCGGGCTATAGGCTGCATCCGTTGAAGGGCTCGCTCGCGGGATTCTGGAGCATCTCCATCACCCGAAACTGGAGAATCGTTTTCCGGATGGATGACGGTGACGCATACGAGGTCGACCTGGTCGACTACCATTGACGCAACATCGGGAGACCATGTCTGATGCCGATGAAAGACCCTCCACATCCGGGCCGTAGCATCAGGATTACCTGTCTGGAGCCGCTGGGTATGAGCGTAACCGACGCGGCGCGAATGCTGGGCGTGGCCAGGCACACGCTCTCACGCCTGCTGAACGGCCACGCGGGGATATCCGCTGAGATGGCCATTCGGCTGGAAAAGGCAGGCTGGTCCAACGCGGAGTTCTGGATGCGCCTTCAAGCGGCCTACGACCTCGCCCAGGCGAGAAAGCGCGAAGACCGGATACAGGTCGATCTCGGTCTCATGCCCGCGCCCATCGATGAGCGACAGCCGGTCAGGTAAGCCGGCGCGGCGTTACCCGGGCAGGACGAACCCCACCGCACGCTCCACATCCCGGATGTCCACCACCGCCCCGTCGCGGAAGTCGATCACGATGCGCCAGGGCCGGGTCCCATCCTCGGCAGCGATCGGCTCCAGCCACGCGCGCTCAATCCAGCCTACCCGCAGCAGGGCATCCTCCAGCGCGGCGAGTTGAAGGTCGGTCTCGGGGCCCCGGTCGATGTAGTAGTTGACGGTCTCCACATCGAAGGGGTGGTTGATGCGCCAGCGGTTGAGCGCCTGGTTGACCGTCACCCAGTCCGCGCCCGTGTCGATGAGGTGCTGGGCGTGGAAGCGGAGCAGCATGTCGTTGTGCTTGGGATTGCGGGCCAGCGCCTCCTCCAGGAAGCGCTCATACTCCGCGACATCCCCTGACGCCAGCGACTGCATCCCCTGGATGAACTCCGTGTCCGCCTCGTCCGGAGTCACCCGCACCAGAACCTCCGCCAGCGCGCGCCCCTGCTCGGTGAACCAGCCCGCAGGCTCCGAGCCACGCGAGAGCCACCACTCGCGCCCGCCCACGATCAGGCAGATCCCGTAGATGACGACCAGCAGGCGGTATTTCCGGTGCCACGGCATCCTACAACCCCTTCTGCACGTTCTTGTCGCGCACCTTCCAGATGAAGGAATCCACGTAGTAGTGGGTCAGCGCATACGCCGCGATCAGCGTCTCGGCGAAGAGGGCGTAACTCGCCGCGTAGTCGAGCCCGGCGATGTTGAAGTTCTGGATGGCCGCGTAAGGCGCGAAGTTGACCACCCCGAACCCGAATTCGTCGAGCGGCCGGTTGATCATTAGTTGGACGAGAATGGCGTACGCTCCGCCCCCGAGCAGGAACCACTTGAGCTTGCCCTTGCCGGCCAGACGGCTCCAGAAGCCCGGCTTCGACACCTTCAGGTCGGCTTTGCGCCGCATGAAGACGTAGACCATGACCATGTACTGGACCCCGTGCATGATCCGGTGGGCCACGTTGTAGATGAGGATGGAGTTGGTGTGCCAGGCCGCGAAGTACCACAGGAAATAGCTCGCGGCGATGAAGACGTACTTGATGGGGTTGATGCGCCCGCCGTTCTGCACCAGGCGCCAGAGGTGCACCGTGTAGCACGCCAGGTAGATGCCCAGGGCGAGCCAGGCGACCTGCTGCAGCGTCTCTACGAAGCCCGCCGAGACGGGAATCTGCATGCGGTGCAGCTCGCGGATCCACAGGTGCCTGAACATGGGCGCCTGAATGAACATGTTCAGGTAAAGCGTCCAGTGCAGCGCGAGATCCCAGCGGCCGGTGGAAGGCGTGCCCGCGCCCGCCTTGAAATCGTAGATCCGGCTGAAGCCGTGCTGCTGCATGATGCTGTGCTGATGGTCCCAGGCAGTGACCATGAGCAGAAGCGTGATCGGGGCCCAGGTGAGTCCCGCGGCGGTGAGCCCGAAGATCACGATGGGCCCGAGGATGAGCCGGTCCTTGAAGCGCGCCCACTCCTCCGGCATGCCGTAGCTGCGCACCCAGCCCGCGTAATGGTGAGGCACCGTGATCCACAGGTTGACGGAAGCCACCACGACGTAGGGCAGCCACATCTGGAAGCCCAGGGCGATCGCCACCGCCAGGAAGGGCAGCCCCAGGAACCACACCAGATCGAGGCGCGGGTTCAGAATGTAGCCGGTGCGGAACGGAGACTCGCCTGACCGATTGCTCTGTGTGGGCATACCTGGCGTGCAAGGCGGGTGAAGGGGGGCGATCTCGGCCGCGTACCATTGCCAGGCGGAGTCGCCGCTGAAAATCGCCAGCCCCCGGGACCAAGGTCAAGCGGGATAGTACGAAGTGCTCCTTCATGCGCTCCTGATGCAGGAGTCCGTCGTCTCGTCCATCCACCCATGAGGAGGTCCACAATGAAGCGGATATCGCTCGTTGTCATCGCATTGCTGTTCGTTCTCGCGCCCACCTCTCCCGCTTCGGCCCAGGCCACGCTGTCCCTTACCGGCGGCGTCAACCTGTCGACGCTCGCCGCCGACGCTCCTTCTGCCCGGGAGGTGTGGCACTCCGAGTCGCTTGCGAGAATGTCCATCGGGCTGGCGGCGACCATCCCGGCCTCGAAGCACGTTGGGGTCCAGTTGGGCGTCGCCTACGCGCAGAAGGGCGGTCGGCTGAGTGGGCTGGACAACCGCCAACTGGTCACCGTGGACATGGCGCTCGACTACTTCGAGTTCACGCTGCTGGCTGTGCCGACGTTGCCCCTGTCGTCGTGGGAACGCTCTTCGGTTCGCTTCTTCGTCGGTCCCTCGCTGGCCAGCCGGGTGTCCTGCGAATTCGACGCATCGGGCTGGCTGGGAGCAGAGCACGTCGCCGCCGCCGGCAGCTGCGACGCGGGACAGGACGAAATCGAAGCCGCGATGGACCTCGGCATCGCCCTCGGCGGAGGAATAGTGGTTGGGGTGACCGATCGAGCCGATCTGAGCGTCGACCTCCTCTACACGCTGGGACTCATTCCCGTCGGAGGCGGAGACCGGTACTCGAGTGGGCCGAGGCACCGTGTTCTGACCCTTCGGGCCGGCATGGCGCTGCCGATCGGCTAGGGGTCGAGCAGCCCTGTCGAGTGGCCCTCGCCAGAACAGTCTGATCACACACATGTTGGGGGTGGGTGCGGCTAGCTCACCTGAGGATCCGCGAAGAGGAGCAGGGATGTCGCGCTCGTGAACCCGGATGCCTGTCATTTGGAGGCTCGCATGCGTCTGCTGATTTCCATGATCGCCTTGTTGCTCTGCGCGCCGGGCGTGGCACGGGCGCAGTCCGCGTGTCCGACGCCATGGCAGCTGGAAGAACTCGTGCGGATCGGCTCCGCCGAAAGCACGGATCTCGTCGCAGGCGTCCGGGATCTCGCGATCGGGCGGGATGGCGCCCTCTACGTGGCACAGGCCATGGTGCCGGCAGTCACGGTCTTCTCTCCCGATGGCACGCCGCTGCGCCAGATCGGCCGTGCAGGCGATGGACCGGGCGACATCCAATGGGCGGCTTTTGGCGTGGGGTGGGTCGGAGACACGCTTTGGATCGCAGACGAGACCCGGGTCCAGCTGTTCACCTCGGACGAGCGCGTGCCCGACGAAGTCATCCAGTTCTACCTGAGCGTACCCGAGGAAGGATCGAGCTTCACACCGGGCCGCATGCTCGCCGACGGGACCCTCATCGGCATGCGTGCCATCGTTGACGGGACGGCCTGGTCGTCGCGGGGAGCCGATCCCGGGCTCGCACTGCTCCGCTTCTCCCGATCCGGAGAAGTCCTCGATACGATCGCGATCATGGATTGGCCGGACAACGCCATAGAAAACGTGACGAATCCGGGTGACTGGCCTCGTGTCCACCCCCTCAAAGACCTGCCCCTTATCGGAATCAAGGAGCCTCTGACGGCGATCACGCCCGACGGCTCCGCAGTTGTACAGATTGCGAAGGTGCATGAAGACGCGACCCCACCGACCTTCGACCTCGTGGCAATCTCGATCCGTGGAGACACGCTCCTGAATCGAGCGGTCGAGTACGAACCGCGCGCGATCACGCGCGCGATGGAACGCCGTCTGGCGGACGAATACGCCGGGTGGATGGCCGGAGACTACTCGTCCCGCATGATGCGACTGCTGGAGTCAACACTCGAGCGCCAGCGCCGTGTCTACCGCGACGCGTTCTGGGTCCCGGAATACCATCCTCCCGTCAGGCAGGTTGTGGCGGGGACGGACGGAACGATCTGGTTGCTGAGAGAGATGCGTGAGGATCGTGTCGATGTGTGGGAGATCTACGACGCGGACGGAGTGCTCGAGGGCCGCGTAGAAGTTGGACAGGGTCGCAGCACTGCGAAGCCCTGGATGCCTCGCCTGGGAATCGGCATCGCGAGCCGTGACGAGATCTGGGGAACCACACGCGGCGAGTACGACGTGCCCTACCTTCACCGTTACCGCGTCGACCGGACGTGCCCGGCCTAGTGGGGTTGTGGATTGAGTGGGAGGCGGGCGGGCAACCTGAGGTACAACCACACGCGACACTTCGATTTGGCCACCGAGGGAGGCAGAACGTGAGCCGGCTGATCTGTGGCATTGTCCTGTTGCTTTGCGCTCCGGGGTTGGCACGCGCCCAGACCGTGTGCCCAACGCCATGGCGTCTGGAAGAGGTCGTGCGTATCGGCGCTGCGGAGAGCACGGACCTTGTTACCAGTGTCCGGGATCTTGCGATCGGGCCGGATAGTGCCCTGTACGTCGCTCAGGCGCAGGTGCCCGCAGTCAACGTGTTCTCCCTCGATGGCCAGTTCCTTCGCCAAATCGGTCGCGCGGGCCGGGGCCGGGTGATATCGAGTGGTCGGCCTTCGGCCTGGGCTGGATCGGAGACACGCTTTGGGTAGCCGACTTAAACCGGATCCAGTTGTTCACCACGGACGAGCGCGTGCCCGAGGAGGTCATCCAGTTCTACCTGAGCGTGCCAGAGGAAGGATCGCGCCTGACTCCAGGCCGCATGCTGGCGGACGGGACACTCGTCGGTGCGCGCCGACTCAGCGACATGAGAGCATGGTCGTCCCGAGGAGACGATCCCGGGCTCGCGCTGCGCCGCATCTCACGATCCGGTGAGATCCTCGATACCATCGCGATGATCGATTGGCCCGAAAACGCCGTGGAGAACGAGAGGAATCCCGGTGGATGGCCCCGTGTCCATCCACTCAGGGAACCGGCCCTCCCGGGACTCCAGGAATACCTCACGGCGCTCACTCCCGACGGATCCGCAGTTGTGCAGATCGGGAAGGTGCATGAAGAGGCAACGCCGCCGACCTTCGATCTTCTGATGATATCGATCGCTGGCGACACGCTCCTGCATCGGGAGGTCGAGTACGAACCGCTTGAGGTCACCCGCACAATGGAACGGCGCCTGGCGGACGAATACGCCGGATGGGCGGTCGGAGACTACACCTCTCGCCGGATGCAGCTGCTCGAGACCACACTTGAGCGCCAACGCAGTGCCTACCGGCGCGTATTCCGGGTTCCCGAGAACCATCCTCCGGTTCGGAAGGTCGTGGCCGGAACGGACGGATCCATCTGGGTGCTCCGGGAACTGCGGGACGACCGCGTCGATGTGTGGGAGATCTACGGTCCGGACGGCAGGCTCGAGGGCAGGCTGGAGATCGGTGAAGGTCGCGCTTCGACAAAACCCTGGTATCCTCGTCTCGCAATCCTCCTCGCGAGCCGTAACGAGGTGTGGGGAGCCACACGCGGAGACTTTGAGGAGCCCTATCTGCACCGTTACCGCGTCGACCGGACGTGCCCGGGAGCGTAGGCGGTCCCGCTGCTCCACACGTCGCTCGAGGTCTTCGACCGGCACACCGGCGCCAAGCGCTACGAGGATGTGCCGCTGCCGAATGGATCCCGGGTTCTGGCCGGAGGACGGTTTTTGTATCTCCTGCTGGACATGCACGCTCCGCCCTGGTGAATCGCCAGACTCCGGCTTCTGACGGCGGCTGACGCGCGTCCACGCTCCGGACATCGCGACGCTCGTCCATTCCGGTCTTGGCGGTTCCGCTTGCTTGAATCCTCCGCTCAGGCTTGGGGTGCAGAAGAGGGTCGTGACGCATGCGCGGGGGCCGTTGGCACATCAGATGTAATGCCAACATTACTTGCATGTAGCTTGCGCATTACATCTGGATGGGTCTATCGTGTCCTTCTGTGAGATTCATGGGTCGTCGCCGCGGCCGATGAGAAGCGGGCCGAGCCTGTTGGCCGATTCGGGAGATGCGCATGACCGACACGCGACTCCATAACAGCGTCCGGCGATACCGCCGCGATCTGGGCCTTTCGCAGGAGGCCCTGGGGGACCGGGTCGGAGTGAGCCGGCACGCGATCATGGCGATCGAGGGCGGCCGCCAGGTCCCGTCCACGACGTTGGCGCTTCGGCTGGCGGACACGTTTGGCTGCGCCGTCAAGGACCTCTTTCGCCTGGAGCCCGTGCCCGAGTTGGAGGTTCACCTCCCACCCCCCCGCTC
>VYDD01000224.1:0-15566 GCA_009843625.1 Gammaproteobacteria bacterium
GGTTCGGGGTGGCGGTGCGCATCATCCCCTACCTCGTGGCCATCCTGTTCGCCATCGGCATGTTCCGCGCCAGCGGGGCGATGGACGCACTCATCGCGCTGCTGAACCCGGTGCTGGAGCCGATCGGCTTCCCGGCCGAGGTCCTGCCCATGGCGATCATCCGCCCGCTCACCGGCTCGGGCTCGGCGGGGCTGGTCGCGGACATGGTCGCCCGGTACGGCGAGGACTCGCTGTTCGTCAAGATGGCCGCGGTGATGTTCGGCTCCACCGAGACGACCTTCTACGTCGTGGCCGTGTACTTCGGCGCCGTCAACATCAAGCGCACCCGGCACGCCATTCCCGCCGGGCTGACGGCCGACATCGCGGCGATGCTGTTTGCGGTGTGGGTCGTGCGGCTGCTGTTCGGCCAGGCGTAACGCGTTTGGCGGGAGGGTGACATGATGCGGCGGCCGGGCCCCTGGATCCTCTTCGGCCTCCTGGGCGCCGCCGGCGTGGTGGTCGCGATCCGGTTCTTCCCCGCCGCCTTCCCCATCGTCACGCTGGATCTCGCCATGGACCGCGAGGCCGCCGTCGTCCGGGCGGACACTCTGGCGCGGCAGTACGGATGGGACCCGCCAGACGCCCGGACGGCCGCCACGTTCGGCCAGACGGACCCCGAAGTACAGTCCTACGTCGAACTGGAAGCGGGAGGAAGGGACGCGTTTGTCGAGTTCGCCGAGCGCGGGATCCATCAGCCGTACGTGTGGACGGTGCGACGCTTCCAGGAAGGGGCGGTCGAGGAAAGCCAGGTTCGGTTTACGCCGGCGGGCGAGCCGTACGGGTTCCGCCTGCGCCTCTCCGAAGACGATCCGGGTAGCGGCAATCTCGCCGAGGCCGAAGCTCGAGCCGTCGCCGACGGGACGGCGGCGGAGTGGGGGGTGGATCTTTCCTTTTTCGACCTCCTCGAATCGTCCCAGGAAACGCAGCCCGGCGGACGCGTGGATCACACGTTCGTGTTCGAGCGGATGGACGCGACGGTGGAGGACGGCCGCTTTCGGCTGCGGATCCGCGTAGCAGGGGAGCGTGCCTCCGAGCTTGCGCACTTCGTCTTCGTGCCGGAGGCCTTCTCCCAGCGCTACCGGGACATGCGGTCGAGGAACGATGCGATCGCGTTCGCATCGCAGTCGGTTTTCGTCGTCCTCTTCCTGCTGGTGGGTGGCGTAGGCGGCACGGCTTTCCTCATGAGGAAGCGTCTGATCGTCTGGCGTCCGGCCCTCGTCTGGGGCGCCGTCACCGCCGTGCTGCTCGGCCTCGGGATCGTGAACACCCTCCCGCTGAGCTGGATGGGCTACGACCCCGCCGTCTCGGTCCAGACGTTCCTGGCCCAGCAACTGGTCCTGGCAGGGGCGACCGCCGCGCTCGGCGCTCCGCTTCTGGCGTTCATCTACCTGGCCGGGGAATCGCTCGGCCGGCGAGCGTTCCCCGGTCACCTCCAGCAGTGGCGCTTCTGGTCGCCCCAGGTTGCGGCGTCCATGCCTGCGCTCGGCCGCACCGCCGGCGCATACCTGCTCCTGGGAACGCAACTCGGCTACGTGGTGCTCTTCTACCTCGCCACGTCCCGGCTCGAAGGCTGGTGGTCTCCCGCCGAGGCAGTCGTCCAGCCGGACCTGCTTGCGACCGCGCAGCCCTGGCTTGTGGCGGTCTCGACCTCGCTCTTCGCCGCCTTCTGGGAGGAGAGCGCGTTCCGCGCCATCCCCATAGCGTGCGCGGCCCTGTTGGCGGCACGCTACGGACGGAAGAGCCTCTGGATCTGGGGGGCGGTCGTGCTGCAGGCCGTCGTCTTTGCCGCCGGTCACGCCAACTACCCTCAGCAGCCGGCCTACGCCCGGGTGGTGGAGCTCACGGTTCCCGCCCTGCTCTGGGGCGTGATCTACCTGTATTACGGTCTCGTGCCGACCATTCTCTCCCATTTCACCTACAACCTCTCGCTGCTGTCGATTCCACTCTTCGCGTCATCCGCGCCCGGAATTCTCCTGGACAGGGTGGTCGTGGTGGCGGCCGGGCTGGCTCCGCTCCTGATTGTGGTCGGCGCGCGGCTGAAGGTCGGTGCGCGCGCGAAGGCGCCGGAATGGGCGTACAACCGTGCCTGGAAACCGCCCGCCGCGGAGGAACCGGACGCGGAGGTGGAGTCGGGCGCGGAGGCCGGTGCCGAGTCGCCCACTCCAGAGGTATCCTCGGCCGCCCGGGGTTTCCTCGCGCGGCGCAAGCTGGTGTACGCGCTGGGTGTGATCGGTGTCTCCGCCTGGGGTGCCGGTGCGTTCAGCGACGCCGGCGGCGCGCCACGGCTGACCGCGACCAGGAGCGAGGCGATCGCCGTCGCCGTGGACACGCTGGAGCGGCGCGGGCACGCCGTGGAGTCGTGGACAGCACTGGCCCAGGTGGCGTCCGGTCGGGGAGACGCCGACCAGTACGTCTTTGACGAAGCCGGCGCGGAGGTGTACGAAAGCCTCCTCGGGACCCATCTGTCCGGACTCCGCTGGATCGTCCGGTTCGTGGACTTCAGCGCCGACCCCGAGCAGCGCGTCGAGGAACTTCACGTCCACCTCGACGCGGCGGGCGAACCTCTGCGGCTCCGCCACATTCTCCCCGAGGCACGTCCGGGCGCGCGGCTGGAGGAGGAGGATGCGCGAGTGGCCGCGCTCGCTGCCATCCAGGCAAGGTACGGGATGGCCCCGGAGTCCATGGACGAAGTCGGCGCCGTCCAGACGGCGCGGCCGGAGCGCACCGACTGGCGATTCACCTTCGAGGACCGGGCGGTCCTCTCGGAGTTCTCCGGGGAAGCGCGGTTGACGGTGTTGCTCGCGGGCGACGAGATCGTGGACGTGACCCGCTTCGTGAACGTCCCCGAGGAGTGGGAACTCGCCCGCAGGGACGGCGAGGCGCTCCGCAACCTGTTGAACCTGTCCGCCGCACTGGTGCTCGTGCTCGGTTTCGCCGGGGCATGCGTCCTGTCGGTGGTCACCTGGGCCAGACGCGGACTGGACACGCGGTTGTTCGTCCGGGCTGCCCTGCTCGCCGCGGTGGCGCTGGGTCTCGGACAGGCGAACTCCTGGCCGGCTACGGAGGCGATCTTCTCGCCGGCGCAGCCGTGGGGCCTTCAGGCGGGGATTGCGGCCTTCGGGGGCTTTCTCGGGCTCCTTGTTGGAGCGGGGGTGATCGGTCTGGGCGCCGCGCTCGCGCACAGATGGCTCGGCGAGGGGCGGGATGGGCAGGCCGAGGGGCCGGCATCGCGCTCGCTGGCGCTGGCGCTGGGTGCTGTCCTGCTGGGTGTCGTGACGCTCGCAGAGTGGATCGCCGGGGGGCTGCCCGCGTGGCCCGACGTGACGGGAGCCAACTCCTTCATCCCAACCCTGGCCGGGCCGCTCGGGGCGACTGCAAGGTTCCGCTTTGGAACGACCGGGCTGCTCCTGATGAGCGGCCTGGCGCGGAGGTCGGGTGCCGGCCTCCGCTGGCGCATCGCGCTGTGGGTCTGCATGCTGGCGGCCGGAGTCTTCTTCGTTCCCGGGCCGCTCGAGGAGTCGGTTCTCACGTGGGTGCCGGCGGCCCTCCTGGGTGGTGCAGTCTTCTTCGCGCTTGCGCGACTCGGCGCAGCGGCGCCGGCGCTGATGCCCGGCATCGTCGGGACCCTGACATGCGCCGGCCTCCTCGTGCAGGTCGCAACCGGACCGTATCCGGGGGCGCGGCTGGGTGGCGTGCTGGCGGTCATCGCGGTGGGCACGCTTGGCGCGGGCTGGATGCGCGAGATGGACACCGCGCCACGGATGTCGCCGCAGCGGCCAACAGGGTGATGCGCGAAGGGGACACATCCAGGTTTCCCGGGAAGTCATGCACTATCACCTGATCGGGATCGCGGGCACCGCGATGGCCTCGCTCGCCGGGCTCCTGCGCGCGAGCGGCGACCGGGTGACCGGATCCGATCAGGGCGTCTATCCCCCCATGTCGCTGATGCTCGACGATCTGGGCATCGAGTACGCGGACCGGTACGATCCCGCCAACCTGGCCGGTGATCCGGACATGGTCGTGGTGGGCAACGCGATCGGCCGGGGCAACCCCGAGCTCGAGGAGGTGCTGGATCGGCGGCTCCGCTACACTTCGGCGGCCGCCGTGATCAAGGAGCGGTTTCTGGCCGGCCGCCATGTGTTCGCGGTGGCGGGAACGCACGGCAAGACCACCACGGCAAGCCTGGCCGCATGGCTGCTGGAGACGGCGGGGCTCGATCCTTCATTTCTCATCGGAGGCATCCCGGAGAACTTCGGCATCTCGTTCCGGCTCACGGACTCCGAGTTCTTCGTCATCGAGGCGGACGAGTACGACACCGCGTATTTCGACAAGGGCCCCAAGATGTGGCACTACCTGCCGTGGACGGCGGTGGTGAACAACGTCGAGTTCGACCACGCGGACATCTTCCGCGACGACGTCGCCTACCGCTTCGCCTTCGAGCGCTTCATCAACCTGGTGCCTCGGGCGGGCACGCTGGTGGCGGGCTGGGATTCGGCGGCGCTGCGCGCGATGTGCGGTGTGTCGCGCGCGCCCGTCCAGTCCTTCGGCATCGGTGCGCCCGACACCGGGACGGCGACTGCGGAGGGTGCCCCCTCGCATCCCCGATGGCGGGCCGAGCGAATACGCGGCGGGGAGGCGGGCACCCGCTTCGCGGTGCGGCGGGACGGGACGATGCTGGGGGAGGTGGAGATGCGGCTCGCGGGCGACTTCAACGTCCTGAACGCCCTGGCGGCGATGGCGGCAGCGGCCGCTGCCGGCGCGCCCTGGGACGCGATCCGCGAGGGTCTCGGGACCTTCAGGGGCGTCCGGCGCCGCATGGAGGTTCGCGGGGAGGCAGGGGGCGTCACAGTGGTCGACGACTTCGCGCACCACCCCACTGCGGTCGCCGCCACCCTGAAGGCGGCGCGGCAGCGGTTCCGCGGCCGGCGGCTGATTGCCGTCTTCGAGCCCCGCAGCTACACCGCTCAGCGGCGGGAATTCCAGGAAGCCTACGGGGAGGCGCTGGCCGAGGCCGACCACGCCGTTGTGGCCGGGCTCTTCCGACCCGAGCGCTACGATGACGCGATCCGGCTCGACCCGGAGCAGCTGATCGCGTCGCTGCGCGCCCGGGGCGTCGAAGCCGACTACGAACCGGAAGTCGACGGCATCGTGAAGCGCATCGTCCGCGGGGCGCGCCCCGGCGACGTGGTGCTGATCATGTCCAACGGGGGATTCGGAGGCATCCACGAGCGGCTGCTGGCCGGGCTGGGCTCGGAGCGTGCTGCGCGTGGCGCGAAGTCGCACGGGAGCGCGGCGGTCGGATGACACCCCGGGTTTCCGCCCAGCCGCCGCTCCGGCCGCGAGCGCTTCGTCCCGGCGCGCGCGTGGCGCTCGTAGCCCCGGCGGGGCCGCTCGGGGCCGGTGTGCTCGACAAGGCCGTCGATCGCTGCCGGAAGCTCGAGCTGGAACCCGTCGTGTACCCGGCGGCGACCCGGCGGCGGGGCTATCTGGCCGGAAGCGACGAGGAGCGGCTCGCGGACCTCCAGGCCGCCTTCGACGACCCGGCGACCGACGCGGTATGGGCGCTCCGGGGCGGGTACGGGACGCTCCGCATCCTCGACGGGCTGGATCTCGCGCGCCAGCGCCGCGATCCCATCCCCTTCATCGGCTTCAGCGACAACACCAACCTCCACGCCCTTCACGCGCGGGCGGGGGTGGTCTCCTTCCACGGACCGCATCCCGGAGCCGACTTCCCCCCGGAAACCGAGGCGTCGTTCCGTACCGCGCTCTTCCCCGGCGAAGCTCCGGGACCGCTGTCGCCCCGGCCCGAAGATCCCGCTCCCCACGCGCTCTCGGGAGAGAGCGCGGAAGGCAGGCTGATCGGGGGCAACCTGGCCATCCTGGCGTCGCTGTGCGGATCGCGGGACTCGATCTCCGCGCGCGGCCGCATCCTGTTCCTCGAAGATGTAGGGGAGCCCGCCTACAGGGTCGACCGGATGTTGCACCAGCTCCTCCGGGCCGGGGTGCTTGACGGCGTCGCGGGACTTGCCTTCGGACGGTTCACCGGAGTGCGGGAGGGGCCGAGCGACATCCTGGCCGTGCTCGGCGAGTTTGCCCTCCGACTCGGGGTGCCCGCGGTCGCCGACCTGCCCTTCGGCCACGTCGAACACAACTGCACCGTCCCGCTGCTCGGCAGCGCGCGCCTGGACGGGGACTTGGCCACCCTCACGGTTACGGAGTCGGCTACCCGGCCCCGATGACCCGTCGGGGAACGAACGACTAGCTTTCAGGCAATACTGATAGGCAAATGCTCCTCGGTCGCATCCTTCCGACGCTGCGGCCAGGTTGCCATGGAGATCCACAATGAGACTGCGAGTATTGACGGCGGGGGTGTTCGCCGGGCTCCTGGCCGCCAGTTGCGGCGGCGACGGCGGCACGGTCGATCCGGCTCCCCCGCCACCCGCTCCGACCGGGACGGTCATCGGTCAGGTCACGGTCGAGGGCGCGCCGCTGCCGGGCGTGCTGGTGTCGCTGAGCGGGGCAGCCGCCCAGTCCACCGCGACGGGCGCGGACGGCGGCTTCCAGTTCGTCTCGGTGGCGGCGGGATCGCACACCGTGACGCTTGCGAGCGGGATCCCCAACGACGTGACTTTCTCGCGGACCACCGCATCGGTCACCATCACTTCCGCCGGCCAGCAGGTGCGCGCGGACTTCCCCGGCGAGTACCTGCGCACCTCTTCCATCAGGGGCAGGGTGCTTGCGGTGACCCAGGGCAGTCAGCCGCAACCGGTGGAGGGCATCGCGCTGGGCATGGCCGGCCTCCAGGACGCGGCGGACACCACGGACGCCAGCGGCCGCTATGAGTTCGTGGCGCTGCGTCCGGGCGAGTACACGGTATCCCTGCTGACCACCGCCGGTTTCGCCTTCGACGCAACCAGCTTCACCCGGACCCTGACGACGGGACAGAACCTCGAGCACGACTTCGTCGGCGCCGCGGACCTGTTCATTGCTACCGAGTCACTGAAGACCGGCCGCGTGGCAATTCCCTATGCCGAGCAGTTGACCGCGCGCGGAGGCACGACCGAGGGGCTCGTGTGGAGCCTCGAGGGGGGAACGCGCCTCCCCGCGGGGCTCGCCTTCACGAGCAACGGGCTGATCGCCGGGACTCCGACGGCCACAGGATTCACGGAGTTCCGGGTCACCGTGACCAATGCCGAGGGGAGGCGGGCGAGCGCGGCGCTCTCGTTGCGCGTGTGCGAGGGCGCGCTGGGCCTCGATGTTGGAGACTACCGGATCTTCCGGGAGGGCGAGCGCGGGGAGTGCGGCTTCTTCGTACGGGCTCCGCGGGCAGGCGCCTACTATCGCGTCACCATGGTGGGAACCGAGACGCCGGACCCCCCCCCAAATGCGCCCAGGCCCGTCGATGATGTGAGCTTGAGCGTCGAGGGAAGCTTCACGGCTGCTTCCGCGCCCATCGTGGCGAGCGCAGAGCGGGCGGCTCGCAGCCGCATCCGCCAGGAGGCGACCTCCATCGGAGGCCCCTGGCTGGAAGAACTGATTGAACGGGAACGCGCCTACGCTCGGAGTCACGCGCGCCTGCGGCGGAGCGAGGCCGAGCTGATGGAGCGCCTTTCGGCGGAAGGACCTCTGCCGATCCTTCCGGATCTCTCGCAACAGGTGGCTCAGGCGAACCGCGGCGGGGCCGGGAGAGGCCGCGCGCCCGAGGAGCTGACCGTCCGTCTCAGCGACGCGTTCGCCGGCAGCTGCACAGTCGACACCACCGTAACCGCCAGGCTGGTCGCCGAAAACCAGCATCTGGCCTTCTACGAATACCAGACAACCTCTTCGCCCGACAATGTCCGGCAGATCCTCGACTACTATGCCGACTACGGGGACGAGGTGATCCGGCGCTATTTCGGCGGCGTAAGCGACGTGAACGGGGACGGCATAGTGAACGTGCTCATCCGTCCCGACCTGCCGGGCGCTACCCTGGCCTACGTCTGGTCCGCCGACATGACGCTCTCGCGCAACTCCTGTCCGGCATCGAACGAAATGGAGCTGATCCACTTCGGCGCCGAGTCCATCGACGACATCAGCGGCAACGACTTCTGGGCGCTGGGCACGATCGTGCACGAGATGAAGCACGTGAGCTCGCTGTACAAGGGCTACCGCAGAAGAGCTGCCAGCCGATTTCATCCGTTCTGGATCGAGGAAGGGACCGCCGACATCGCCAAGGAAGTGTCCTCGCGCCTGGCGTGGCAGCGCGCGGGCGGGCCCGCCATGAGGGATCGCGTTACGGGAGATGACCTGCGTGATGCGTTCCGGTCGACCGGTGGCAACGCCCGTGCCGAGGCCTACGGCACCTTTACCGCGATGGCCCGCACCGTCTTTGCGATCTCCCCGGATTCGAGCGCGGTAACCTTCCACTACGGAGACGGAGAGATCGGGGACGTGTACGGGTCGGGCTGGCATTTCCACCGCTTCCTGCGTGACTGGGTGGTGGGGACCGGCAGCACTGCGGCGGATGAGCGCTTCATGCGCGTGCTGAACGACTCGCTCACCACGGCCGGAATCGCTGGCATCGAAGCGGTCACCGGCAGGCCCATTGAGCAGTTGCTGATCGACCACGCCATCGCCATGACCTTCGCCGGAAGCGAGAGCGTGGCGGGCGCCGGTGTGCCCCACTTCACCACCTACGATTTCCCGACCGCGACGGAGGTCTTCAGTCAGCCCGACCCGCCGGGCTTCTACCCCTGGCCGGTGACCACCACCGGGGAGGATGACGGCGACGACTTCGCGCCGGTCGCCGTGCCGCTGGCCACCTCGGGAACACGCACCTTCGACGGCCGGCTGGCTGCCAGCGGTGTGCGCATCCACGACTTTCGCGCGCGCGGCGCGGGGAACGGGGCCGCATTCTACTACGACATTCCGAGTTCGGCCCGGGTGATCGTGGCGCGCATTTCCGAGCCGGATCCGTAGCAGCCCGCGGACGAACTGCCCCGGCATTCAAGCGGTGCCTGCGAGCGAGTCGCTGCGTCGCGTGCTAACTTGGCTGGCATCCGTGATCCGGCTGGCCAGGGGAGGCACCGATGCATGAAGGGCACACGACAGGGCACACACCGAAAGGCGACGTTTACTCCGCGCACTACGTGATTTGCGCCGGCCTGCTGCTGGCGCTTACCGCTTGCGGCGACGCCGACGCTCCCGGCGCGGCGGCCGACGCGGAGCTGATCGACCGCGCCCGGGGCATCCACGAGCGGGTCATCACCCTCGACACGCACGCCGACATCAACCCGGCCAACTTCACCGCCGAGTTGAACTACACCATGGATCTGCCCACCCAGGTGAACCTGCCCAAGATGGAGGCGGGCGGGCTGGACGTGGCGTGGTTCATCGTATACGTGGGCCAGGGCGACCTGACCCCCGAGGGCTACGCCGAAGCCTACGACCAGGCCATCGCCAAGTTCGACGCCGTCCATCGCCTGACCGGGGAGATCGCGCCCGAGCGCATCGGGCTGGCCCTCACCTCGGACGACGTGCGCCGCATCGCGGGGGAGGGACGCAGCGTGGCCATGATCGGGGTCGAGAACGGATACCCGGTCGGGGAGGATATCGGCCGCATCCAGGAGTTCCAGGAGCGGGGCGCGCGTTACCTGTCGCTCGCCCACAACGGCCACAGCCAACTCTCCGACTCCAATACCGGGGAGGCGCTGGACGACTGGCTGCACGACGGGCTCAGCGACCTGGGGCGGCAGGCGGTGGCCGAACTCAACCGGGTCGGCATAATGATCGACATCTCGCACCCTTCGAAGGCGGCCAACATGGAGGTGTTCGAGCTGAGCCAGGCACCGGTGATGGCCTCGCATTCCTCGGCGCGGGCGCTCAACGACCACAGCCGCAACCTGGACGACGAGCAGCTGATGGCGCTGCGGGAGAACGGGGGCGTGGTCCAGACCGTGGCCTTCCGCGGGTACGTCGACGGGCCCAAGAACCAGGCGTACCAGCAGGCTTCGCAGATGGTCATCGCCGAAGTGGCCGAGGATATGGACTTCGAGATCATCGGCGGCGGCCGCGGCCGCGCCTTCTTCATGGCGCTGCAGGCGATGAGCCCCGATGAGCGCGAGGCCTACCAGACCGGGCTGCGCATGGTCCAGGACGCGGCCGCCGAGCGCATCGCGATGGAGGTGACGCCGGTAACCCCGCCGGTCGACGTGGCCGACTTCGTGGACCATATCGACTACATGGTCGAGCTGATCGGGCTCGAGCACGTGGGCATCAGCTCCGACTTCGATGGCGGCGGGGGCGTGACGGGCTGGGACGACGCCTCCGAGACCTTCAACGTCACCCTGGAGCTGGTACGGCGCGGCTACAGCGAGGAGGAGATCGGCCAGCTCTGGAGCGGAAACCTCCTGCGCGTGCTGGACGACGTGCAGGCGGTCGCGGAGGAGATTCAGGCGGAGAGCAACTGAGCAGGCTCCGGCGCGCGGATCACGCTTTTGATCGTCGCGCCGGGCAAGGTTAGCTTTGCTGCCCGTCCCCGCGCAGTTCCTCCCCGGGAGGTGAGATGGTCCCGATTCTCGCGCTCTGGTTGCCGATTCTGATCGCCGCCGTCCTGGTCTTCATCGGCAGTTCGATCATCCACATGGTGCTGGGCTACCACAGGAACGACTTCCGGGGGATCGAGGATGAAGACGCCGTGATGGATGCCCTGCGGCCCGCCAACCTGGCGCCCGGCGACTACTTCTTCCCCCACGCGAGCAGCCCCGAGGTCATGAGATCCGAGGCCTTCCAGGCGAAGCTCGCGAAAGGGCCCATAGCGTTCTTCACCGTCGGAGATCCGAGCGCGTTCACGAGCATGGCCAGGAACATGGCGCAGTGGTTCGTCTACTGTGTGGTGGTGGGTGTTGTCGTAGCGTACGTCGCCGGACGCACGCTGGCGCCGGGGACGGATTATCTGACGATCTTCCGTCTCGCGGGCACGGTGGCCTTTTGCTGTTATGCGCTCGCCCTGCCGCTCAACTCGATCTGGTATCATCGGCAGTGGTCGACGACGCTCAAGTCGATGTTCGACGGGCTGATTTACGGAATACTGACCGCGGGCACGTTCGGCTGGCTGTGGCCCGAGTGAGGTGATGATGGAAAAGACCCGACATTCACGCTGGCGCGGCGCCCTGCTCTGGGTGGGCGCGGTTCTGATTATGGCCGGGGCGGCGATCTACCAGCGCCGGACCGGTCCCACCTACCCCCTGCGCGGCGAGGTCGCCGTCGGTGCGGACGCGTACCGCTACGAGCTGGTGCGCAGCCAGGAGACCATCGAACGCGCCCGGGTCGCGCTCCCCAGGCCGGGCGCGGGGGCCAGCGGCACCATGACCTACCGGCGCTATCCAACCAGCGACGACTTCACCACGGTGGAGATGGCGGTGGAGGAAGGGGAGGAGGGCCCCGAGCTGGCGGCCTACCTGCCCATACAGCCGGCCGCCGGCAAGATGGAGTACTACCTGGAACTGGAGACGGCGGGCGGTGGGGTGCGCATCCCGGCCGAGCAGGGCGAGGACGCCAACATCATCCTGCGCTACAAGGATCCGGTTCCGGCCCCGCTCCTGGTCTCGCATGTCATCGCGATGTTCTTCACCGTGCTGATCGGGATGCGGACCGGCCTGGGCGCGCTCTTCGCTCCCGGCAACATGCGGACGCTCGTCTGGGTGACCCTGATCGGGATGACGGTGGGCGGCTTGGTGCTCGGCCCCTTCGTCCAGAAGTTCGCGTTCGGCGAGTACTGGACCGGTTTCCCCTGGGGCTATGACCTGACCGACAACAAGCTGCTGATCATGTGGGTGGTGTGGGTCGCCGCTGCGTTCGCGCTGGGCATGAAGCCCAAGCGGAAGGCCGGGCCGGGCCGGGCGACGGTGGGCGTTGCGGCGCTGGTCATGACCGTGGTGTACCTCATTCCGCACAGCATGCGCGGGAGCGAACTGGATTTCGCGGCGGTCGACGCAGGCGTGCCTGCCGCCGAGGCCGTCGGGACCGGCCGCAACCAGGAATAGGTGCGCGACGGAACCCTGCGAACCTCGGTCCGGCGCGCCCGGATGCCCTCGTGAGCGCCGCGCATCTCCACCTGCTCACCGTGCACCTGCCGGTCATCCTGTGCCCGCTCGCCCTGGTGCTCTTCGTCTGCGCGCGCTTCCGTCACGACACCCCCGCGGCCCGCATCGGCCGCTGGTTGCTGGTGGCCTCCGCGGTCGTGGGCGTGCCCGCGTACTTCTCCGGCCCGACCGCCTTCGAGGCGATGGAGAGCGAGCTGGCCCCGATGCGCGACCTGGTCGAGCTGCACGCGGTGCTGGGCAGAGCGGCCTTTTTCGGACTCGTACTCCTCGCGCTGACCGCGCTTCAGACGACGCTCCGCGAGATTCAGGAGGAGCCCGTGCCCCGCTGGCTGCACGGAATCGTGGTGGTTGGCACCCTGCTCCTCAGCTACGTTCTGGCCTGGACCGGCCACCTCGGGGGCGCGATCCGGCACCCCGAGATCGGGGACGCGCTTTCCTGGCTGTTCCCCCGCTGGTGAGGGCGTTTACGCATTTACACAGATTACGCATTCTACGTATCACCTTGATGCTTCTGAGAGATCCATGAGCCGTCCCGCTGTCCAACCCGCCATCTCCCCGCTGGCTTCGTCGTCCCCGCTGGCCCCGCCGTCGCCGCCCGCCGCCTCGTTTCCCGGAGCCCTCCTCGTGGCGGCCGCCCTCCTCTTTGCGGTCGCCCTCCTCGGCGGCGTGCCGTCTCCCGCGTCCGCGCAGGCGCCGGGGTTCGACGCCGAAGCCGAGGTGCGCGCCCTCATGGAACATCCCTCCGTCCAGGAGGCGTTCCGCCACATCGAGGACAACGACCCCTGGACCATCGCGACCCTGCGCGAACTCACGCAGATCCCGGCGCCGCCCTTCATGGAAGAGGTGCGTGGACAACGGTTCCTGGAGCTGCTTCAGGAATCGGGGATCGATTCCACCTGGGTCGACGAGGAGGGCAACGTCATCGGTCTGCGCCGCGGCAACGGCGCCGGAACGATGATCTTCTCAGGGCACCTGGACACGGTCTTCCCCGAGGGCACCGACGTGACCATCCGGGAGAACGGCGACACGCTGTTCGCGCCCGGCATCGCCGACGACACCCGCGGCCTGGTGGCCGTGCTCGCGGTGCTGCGCGCCATGAACGCCGCCGAGATCCAGACCGATCAGGACATCTGGTTTGTGGGCACTGTGGGTGAGGAAGGCACCGGCGACCTGCGCGGGGTCAAGCACCTCTTCCGTGAGGGCTCGCCGGATTTCAGCGCGTTCATCTCGATCGACGGGCTGGGGCACAGCGGGGTGACCAACGCAGGCCTGGGGTCGCACCGTTACCGGGTGGCCTTCAAGGGGCCGGGCGGCCACTCCTGGGGAGCGTTCGGGCTCGGCAACCCCATCCACGCCCTGGGGCGCGCGGTGGCGGCCTTCGACGCCGAGGCCAAGCGCTACACCGACAACGCGGCCCAGCGCACCAGCTACAACGTCGGCACGGTGGGGGGCGGCACCTCGGTGAACTCGATTCCCTTCGAGGCCTGGATGGAGATCGACATGCGCTCGGAGAGCCCCGAGGCCCTCCTTGAGATCGACGCCGTCTTCCAGGCAGCGATGCGGCGGGGGCTCGAGGAGGCCAACGCGGTGCGTGCCCGGGGCGAGGAGCTGACGCTCGAGGTCACCATGATCGGCAACCGGCCCAGCGGCGAAGTCCCGGAGGACCATCCCTTCATCCAGCGCGCGCTGGCGGCGACGGAGCTCGTGGGCGGCATCACTTCGCTGCGGCGCTCCTCGACCGACTCCAACACGCCGATTTCGCTCGGCATCCCCTCCGTCACCATCGGCGGCGGAGGCGCGGGCGGAGGCGCGCATTCCCTCGCCGAGTTCTTCATGAACCACGAAGGCCCGCGGGGCATCCAGCGCGCCCTGCTGATCCTGGTATCGCAGGCGGGAATGGTGCCGGTGATGTAGGGCTCCGCGTGCCCTCCCTTTTCTCTTCCAACCGCGAACGCCGCCTCTGGATGTGGACGGCGGTCGTCGTTGCCGCGATCTACTCGACCCTTGGGCTGGCACGCACCCTCGTCGACTACCTAGGCAACGACTTCTTCTCCGTCTGGCTCTTCCTGGCCGGGTGCCTTCTGGTCCTGCTGACCGTCGTGACGCAGGGGCTGAGGGTCCGTCCCGGGGGCGCCGAGATCGCGGTCGCCCTTGGCGTAGCCGCGGCGTATCTGCTGATCGTCGTGCGCATGTCGGTCCCGACGGAGCGCTCCCACCTGGTGGAGTACGGCGTGGTCGCGGTCTTTATCCATGAAGCGCTCACGGAACGCGCCGGTCAGGGGCGCCGGGTGCCCGCGCCCGCGCTGCTCGCGACCGTGGCGGCTTCCGCGGTCGGCCTGATCGATGAGGGGATCCAGAGGCTCATTCCCAACCGCGTTTTCGACCCCGTCGACATCCTGTTCAACGTGCTGGCCGCCGCAATGGCCGTCACCGCAAGCGTGGCACTACGTTGGGCGCGGCGTTGGAGTTCATCCGTGGTCCGGCGCGCCATGGGGGAACCTGGCCCCGAGTAACGCAGGTACCAGCGCGGGTCGCCTGCTTCGGCGCACAATGGTCACATCACCCCGAATGACCGGGGAGGAGTCGTTTCTGATGCGCAGACACACCATGCTGTTCGGTTCGGTGCTGGCCGCGGTTCTCGCCCTGGCGGGATGCCGCGATGCGACGGAGCCGCCGGTTGAGCCGCCGGTCGAACCGCCCGTTGAGCCCCCTGTCGAGCCGCCGGTTGTATTCGAGCCGGGGCCGCTGGGCGCGGTTACGCTGGAGGCGGGCGAAGCCGTGCGGCTGCGCATGCTGCTCTCGGTGACGGTTGCGCCGACCCTGGGCGCCGTGTCCCGGCAGGCGGCCGAGATCGCCGTCGGGGACTTCGGTTCCGTCCGCGGACGCGGAGTCGAGCTCGGCGATCCGGTCGACACGAGCTGTTCGCCGGAGGGCGGACGCGCGGGTGCGTCCGGGATCGTGGGCGACCCGCAGGTGGTGGGCATCATCGGCACCAACTGCTCCGCCGCGGCGGTAGCGGCGTCGCCCATCGTCAGCCACGCGGGCCGGGTCATGATCTCGCCGAGCAACACCTCGCCACGCCTCACGTCGGACCTGGCCGGCAACCCGGACGCCGACTATCACGCCGGATACTTCCGCGTGTCGTCCAACGACCTCCACCAGGCGCGCGCCCTCTCGGACTTCGTGTTCAACCAGCTGGAACTGGGCCGCGTGGCCACCCTTCACGACGGCGACCCCTACACGTCCGCCCTGGTGGCGGCTTTCGCGGACGCGTTTGCGGCGCTCGGGGGCGAGGTGCCCGTGCAGGCCGAAGTCGAGAAGGGCGAGACCGACATGACGGATGTTCTCGTGGAGTTCGCGGCCGCCAGCCCGGACGCCATCTTCTTCCCGCTGTTCGTGACGGAGGGATCGGCCTTCGCCGCGCAGGCGCGGGCCTTCGACGGG
>VYDD01000224.1:15576-16427 GCA_009843625.1 Gammaproteobacteria bacterium
GAAGAAACGACCCTGATTTCCGCGGCCGCGCTGCTGGTCTCCGCATTCCTGGAAACGCCCCAGTCCGAGGGAATCTACTTCGCCGGCCCGGAATCGGACTTCGGCTCCAACGTGAACGAGCGGACCGGAAGGAGCGGACGGCAGGTTCTCGCCGCATTCGACGCCCGGCACGGCGGTTTTCCCGGGTCACCCTATTGGGCGCACACCTACGACGCCACCGCCATGCTCCTTGCGGCCATCGAGTCCGTTGCCGTGGAGGATGGCGACAGGCTGCACATCGACCGCGCGGCGCTGCGCGAGCAGGTGGGGGCAACCGCCATGAGCGGCATCGTCGGGACGGTATCCTGCGACGCCTTCGGCGACTGTGGCACCGGCCGGATGAACATCTACCATCACACTGACACCAGCGTCACGGACGTCGCCCAGCTGCCGGTCGTCTACGTGTACAGCCCCTGACCCGGCTGGCGCGCGCGTCCACGCAGTCAGCGCGTCGTCACTACCAGTCCCGCGTCGTCACTACAGAGATTCCTCCACGGCTTCCCGAGCAGCGGCCTCGATCTCCCACGGGATCTCCGAATCGCGATAGAGCGCAGCCCCGTTCGACAGCGTGAGACCATCGCCTTTCCCCAGGACGCCGGGATGCACCGCCGGGACCGGCGCCAAATCCCTCCAGACCTGTCTCGGCGCATCCGCCAGCATCTTCCCGCCGCGCGTGAAGAACACCACCGTCCCGTCCGTGGCCACCGACAACTTCACCTGCCCCTCGTGAACCGCGCGATGATGCCGCCGACATAGCAGCAGCGTGTTCCGGAGGCTCGTCTCGCCCCCGTCGGCCCAGTGCTTCACGTGAT
>VYDD01000113.1 GCA_009843625.1 Gammaproteobacteria bacterium
GTGGGCTACGGGCCGCAGCGCGCCGCGCTCGACACCGGCACGGAGCTGATCGCCGCCACCCCGGGGCGCTTCATCGACCACATGCGCCGCGGGCAGGCCAACCTTGACCGGGTACGCTTCCTGGTGCTCGACGAAGCCGACCGCATGCTCGACATGGGGTTCCGCCCGCAGATCGAAAGCGTGCTCCGCAAGGTGCCGAGAAAACGACAGACGATGCTCTTCTCGGCCACCATGCCGCACGGCGTTCACGCCCTCTCGCTGCAGGTCACCCGCGACCCGGTGCGCATCGAGGTGGCGCCTTCCGGAACCACCGCGGAGGGAATCGACGAGCGGGTGTACTCCGTAAAGCCGGGGAAGAAGGAGGATCTGCTGGTCCGGCTCCTGGCCGACCCGGACTGGAACCACGTGCTCGTCTTCACCCGAACCAAGCGGGGCGCCGACATGCTGCTCACCCGGCTCCAGCGCGAGGGCATTTCCGTGGATGTCATGCACTCCGACCGGCAGATGCGGCATCGGGTGCGGGCGCTCGACCGCTTCGCGACCGGAGGCGTGCGCGTCCTGGTGGCCACCGACATCGCGCAGCGCGGTCTGGACGTGGAAGGCATCTCGCACGTGGTCAACTACGACATCCCGCTCGACCCCGGCGACTACGTCCACCGCATCGGCCGAACGGCGCGGGCGGGCGCGGCGGGCACGGCGGTCAGCTTCCTGACTGCGCCCGACCTGGCGTACCTCAAGTCCATCGAACTCCTGCTGGGACGCACCCTGGAGCGCATCCATCTGCCCGAGTTCGACTACGCCGGAACGCCCGTCGAGCAGCGCGATGAAGGTGCCCGGCGGCGGCATCCGCGCTCCGCGCGCGGGTTCGGGTTGAAGTGCGCGGATTATCTGAATCACGAGGAACTGGAACGTCTCCTGGGGCGGAACCCCTAGCGGGCAGACCTCCAACCGGAAGCAGACCTCTCATGATCCTGAAGCGTTACGGCAGCAGACTGCACAGCGTCCAGCCGGACTTCGATTCCCGGGCCCTCACCGAGATCGGATTCCGCCGCGACCGGCGGCTCTCGCTGGGCGCCGAAGACTTCACGGAGGAGTACGAAGCCGTGGAGACGCTGGAGTTGTCCGCCAACGCGGACGGCCCCGTCCACGATCGGGCCGAGCAGGAGCTGCTGCGCAACCTCGAGCGCGAGTTGCGCCGGGTCGAAGCCGACGCTGGCGAGGGGGTGGTGGTCATCGAGAGCGCCCAGGGAGTCGACTATCCCAAGACCCGCGACCGGAAGCAGAACCAGGTCCGCGACGGCCGCAACCGGCTTTACTTCCACTGGACCGTCGATCCTCCGTTGCGGGTGAGCGTGTTTCGCCCCCGCGGTTGAATCCAATCCCCAGTTCTGACGTATGATCAGTCATGCGGACCGTGTCAGGGTGACGCGGCCCGCCGCAGTCATAGATGCAAGGAGGTTGATGATGTTGATCCGCAGATCCAGCACCCGTTTCAAGGGACGGAGGGACTACACCCTTTCCAGCAGGCGCGAGACTCGCCCGACGGCGAGCGAACGGCTGCTCGGCAAGGAACCCCGCCCGCTGGCCACCCGGTCCCGCCGGGAACGGACGGCCGCCGCGGGGTGATCTCCGCGATCCCGCGAGGGATCCGGGCTGACACACCAACACGAACACGGAGCCCCGAGGATCAACTCGGGGCTCCGTTGCTTTTCTGATGGGGATCCGCGTTCAGCGCGCGCCGTCCTCCGTCACCGGCATCGGCGTCATCCACCTCTCGAACCAGCTGCGCAGGTAGAGCTGGGTGCGAAGGAAGTTGGAGGGGATGCTCGAGGTGCCGTGCCACTCGTCCTTGAAGCGCACCATGGCCGCCGGGACCTTCAGGACCCGCAGCGCCTGGTAGAACTCCTCGGTCTGCGCCATGGGCGTGCGCAGGTCCATCTCGCCGGTCATGAGCATGGTGGGCGTGGTCACGTTGCCCACGTACATCAGCGGAGAGCGGCGCAGGTGCTCCGAGGGGTCGTCCCAGGGGAAGTGCTCGAAGTTCTTGTACCAGGTGGCTCCATCGGTCGTGCCGACGAACGACAGCCAGTTGGTGACCGGACAGTTCGCGGATGCCGCCCGGAAGCGGTCGGTGTGGCCGACGACCCATGAGGTCAGCACGCCGCCCCCGGAGCAGCCGTAGACGAACATGTTGTCGGTATCGACGTAGCCCCGGGCGATCACCTCGTCGACGCCGTTCATCAGGTCGTCGTAGTCCTTGCCCGGATAGGCGTTCTTGATGGCATTGCCGAAGGGGCTGCCGTAGCCCGAGCTGCCGCGCGGGTTGGTGTAGAGCACCACGTAGCCGTTGGCGGCGTGGTTCTGCCAGCCGAAGTTGAACCCCACGTTGTACATCCCGTGGGGTCCGCCGTGGATCGCGAGGATGAGGGGATAGCGCTCGGACGGATCGAAGTCGGGCGGCTTGATGACCCAGCCCTGGATATCGAAGTCGTCGACCGACTTGTACCAGACCTCCTCGACTTCGCCGAGCCTGACGTCGGCCAGGATGTCGTCGTTGACGCGCGTAAGCTGCCGGATGTCGCCGGGGCTGTCGAGCGCGAAGGAGATGACGTCTCCCGCCTCGTGATAGCTCGTGAGCGTGCCCACCGCGCGGCCGCGCTCGTCGACCGTGGTGACCGCGAGCATGTGGTTCCCGCTGGTCACCGCGCGGGGCTCACCATTCACCGGGGCGAACCAGAGGTTCGAGTTGCCCGTCATGGCGGCGGTGAAGTACACCCCGCTGCCGTCCCGGGCCCAGGTCACGCCCGAAAGCCGGCGCCCCAGCTCGCTCGCGATGAGCCGTGAGCCCGAGCCGTCCGCATTCATCACGTACAGGCCGGTCTCCACGTAGGTGTCGTCGGACCAGTCGTTGGCCTGGTAGGCGATCAGGCTGCCGTCGGGAGAGGGGACCGGGCTCCCGTCGGGGCCGCGGTGGTCGGTGATCTGCCGAATCGCGCGCGAGCGCACGTTGACGGCGTAGATCTCGGACTCGCGCCAGGTCTGGTCGATGTCCTCGGAGTCCTCGATGCGCAGCGACTGGAAGACGATCTCCGAACCGTCGGGCATCCACTGCGGGGCGGAGTGGTTCCAGTCGCCGTCGGTGAGCTGGCGGGGCGTGCCGCCTTCCGCGGGCACCAGGAAGAGGTGCTGGAAGCCGTCGTCGATGTAGCCCCGGCGGTCACGGCGATAGGTCAGCCGTGTGACGATCTTGGGGGCTTCGGTCCAGCTCGCCCCCTCGGGCGGAGCGGGCATGTCGATGGCCCAGCGTTCGTCCGACGGCACCGTCATGACGAAGGAGATGTGGGTGCCGTCCGGCGACCAGGCGATGTCCGACGGGCTCTCCTCGAGCCGCGTGATCTGGGTTGTGGCGCCCTCGGCGTCCATCCAGCGCACGAAGATCTGCGAGTCGTTCAGGAAGGCGATGCGGGTGCCGTCGGGCGACCAGCGCGGGCTCGATCCCTCGAGCAGGAAGCGCGCACGCGAGCCGTCGGCGTTCATCACCCACACCGACGAGGCCCTGCGGTCGTCCTGCTGGTCCACCCAGGACCGCGTGTACACGATCCGGCTGCCGTCGGGCGAGATGCGGGGATCGGCCACCCACTCCCAGTCCAGGTACTTGTCGAGCGACAGCACCTCCCCCTCCTGGGCGGAGACCTGGGGCGCGAAGGCGAGCAGGAGAAACAGCGGGATCATTCGGGCTCGGCGGACCATCTTCATCCTCCGGAAAAGCAAGCGCACTCTTGAGCCTTTGAAGAACTCGGGAACAGAAGCGAAAGCTACCGGAGTCGAAACTCGCGGGCCAGAGAGCCCGGCCATTTGCTCCCGCGCCTCGGGTGCCCCCACATTCCGGGTCTGTACGGTTCGAACGCCAGCACGTCTGGCGTGCCACGTGATTCCGGAGAGACCATCATGGCCCCGACCACCACACCCTCCCGCCCCATGTCCACGGCCCGGCGATCCTACGGCAGAGCACGGAGACTGCTGCCGGCCACGCTCGTGGCGGCCTGCGCCGCCGCGTTTCTGGCCTCGGCCGCGCACGACGTCTCCGCCCAGGAGGGATATCGCATGCCTCCCCAGGAGATCGTGCGCATCCTCGACGCGCCTCCGCCCCCGTTCGTGAACGTCAGCCCGGACGGGGAGTGGATCGTGCTCACGGGGCGCCGCAGCATGCCCTCGATCGAGGACATGGCGCAGCCCATGCTTCGCTTGGGTGGCCGGCGCATCAATCCGGCGACCACCGGCGTCTTCGGACCTTCAACGGGACGCGATCCGGGACTGACCACCACCCTCTCCGTGATGAATGTCGCCGATGGTTCCCAGCGATCCGTCGACGCGCCGGAGGGCGGTTGGGGCGTGCCACGCTTTGCTCCCGCAGGTGACCGGTTCGCGATCACGCGCACCGTGAGCGACGGGATCGAGCTCTGGACCGGAAGCGTCTCGGAGGCCAGTGCCCGGAGGCTCACCGGGGAGCGGCTGAACGGGGTGCGCGGAGAGCCCTGCCAGTGGATGCCGGGCGGGGACGAGCTGCTCTGCACCCTGGTGCCCTCGGGACGCGGGCCCTCGCCCATGGCGCCCCCGGTCCCGGGCGGTCCGGTCATCCAGGAAGCCGAAGGAAGGACCGCCCCGGTGCGCACCTACCAGGACCTCATCGAAGACTCCCACGGCGCAGCGCTGTACGAGTACTTCGCCACCTCCCAGCCCGCCATCGTGGATGCGGACGACGGGACGGTGCGCACGCTGGGGGAGCCCGGCATCTGGAATCTCAGCCGTTCGCCCAGCGGCGCGTACATCCTCGCGGAGAGGACGGTGCGCCCCTTCTCCTATCTGGTGCCGGATTCGCGCTTCCCGAAAGAGCTGCAAATCTGGAGCCGGGACGGCGGCGTGGTGGCCGAAGTCGCGGCGCTCCCGCTCGCGGACAGAGCCCCCATCGGAGGCGTGGAAGAGGGTCCGCGCGGACACCGCTGGATGCCCGGCGAGGACCACACCCTCATGTGGGTCGAGGCGCTGGACGGGGGCGATCCCTGGACGGAGGCCGAGCACCGCGACCAGGTGATGCGGCTGGCTGCGCCCTTCGACGGCGATGCCGCGGAGGTGGCGCGCACGGCACTCCGCTACGCGGGACTCTCGCGGGGGGAGGATGGTCTGGCGTTGCTGACCGAGTCGTGGCGACGGTCCAACACGGTGCGCACCTGGCAGATCGATGTGGACGGCGGCGACGAGCCCAGGCTGATCTGGGAGCGCAACTCGCAGGACCGCTACGGCGATCCCGGGACCCCGGTGACGCGGCGCGCGGAGAACGGCGAGTCGCTCATCGTACAGGACGGCGACTGGATCTTCCTGACGGGCGCGGGCGCCTCGGATGCCGGCGACCATCCCTTCCTCGACCGAATGAACCTCGCCACCGGCGAGAGCGAGCGCCTCTTCCAGGCCTCCCCGGGCAGCTACGAGTCCGTGGTCGCCATGCTCGACGACGACGGCCGCCGCGTCCTCACCCGGTACGAGACGCCTCTCGAGCCGCCGAACTATTTCGTGCGCGACACCCGTTCCGAGGACCGCAGGCAGCTGACCCGGTTCGAGAACCCCCATCCCGAACTCTCCGACGTGACGCGCCAGTTCGTCACCTACGAGCGCGAGGACGGGGTGCAGCTCTCAGGGACGCTCTACCTGCCCGCCGACTACGAGGAGGGAACGCGGCTGCCCACAATCGTTTGGGCCTATCCGCGCGAGTATTCGAACCCCGACGTGGCCGGCCAGGTGCGCGGCTCGCCCAGCCGCTTCACGCGCGTGGGCGGCGCCTCACACCTCTTCTTCCTCACCCAGGGGTACGCCGTCTTCGACGGACCCACCATGCCGATCATCGGCGAGGAGACGCCCAACGACACGTATGTGGATCAGCTCGTAAGCTCCGCCGCGGCGGCGGTGGACAAGGTGGTCGAAATGGGCGTCACCGACCGCGGCCGGGTCGGCGTCGGCGGCCACAGCTACGGCGCCTTCATGACCGCCAACCTGCTCGCCCACTCCGACCTGTTCCAGGCCGGTATCGCGCGCAGCGGCGCCTACAACCGCACCCTCACGCCCTTCGGCTTCCAGAACGAGCGCCGCACCTTCTGGGAGGCGGGCGACGTCTACTTCGCGATGTCGCCGTTCATGCACGCCGACGATATCAACGAGCCGATGATCCTCATCCACGGGGAGGCCGACAACAACTCGGGGACCTTCCCGGTGCAGTCCCGGCGCATGTTCCACGCGATGAAGGGCAACGGGGGCACGGCCCGCCTGGTGATGCTTCCCCACGAGAGCCACGGCTACCGGGGGCGTGAATCGGTGATGCACGCGCTGGCCGAGATGGTGGAGTGGATGGACATGTACGTGAAGAACGCGGGCGTGCCGGTGATGGACCGGTAGGGGCGTGAGCGAGGGGCTGGAGGCGATTGCGCGGTGACCTGACCCATGCCCGTCCGCGCAGCCGTCATGACAGGCCCGCACGAGCCCATGGTCGTGCAGACCCTGGAGGACCCGGACCTGGAGCCCGGCGCCGTCCTCCTGGAGACCATCGCCAGCGAGGTGTGCGGCACCGACGTGCACCTGTGGCACGGGCGGCTCGCCGGGGTGCCTTACCCCATCATTCCCGGCCATGTGAGCGTGGGCAGGGTGGCCGAGGCGCGCGGGGTGGAGCGCGACGCGGTCGGGCGGCCGCTCGCGCCCGGCGACGTGGTGACCTTCCTCGACGTGCACGAGACCTGCTACCGCTGCTACCACTGCCTGGTGGCGCGCCAGCCCAACCGGTGTCCGGCGCGGAAGGTGTACGGCATCACCTACACCCTGGCGGAAGGGCTGCTGGGGGGTTGGGCGGAGCGCATTTACCTGCAGCCGGGCGTGCGCATCCTCAAGCTGCCGCGCAACCTCGACGCGGACGACGTGATCGGGGGCGGCTGCGGGCTCTTCACCGGCTTCGCCGCGGTGGATCGCGCCGAGGCGCGCATGGGAGACGTGGTGGTGGTGCAGGGGGCCGGTCCGGTGGGACTGGCGGCCGCCGCCTTCGCCGGTCTCTCGGGCGCGGCCGAGGTCGTGCTCATCGGCGATCCGGACGCCCGCCTGACGCTCGGCGCGCGCATGGGAGCGGACGTCACGCTGTCCCTGTCGGGAACAACGCCGGAGGAGCGCCTCGACGCGGTCATGGACCGCACCGGGGGGCGCGGGGCCGACCTGGTCATCGAGGCCAGCGGCAACCCGGCCGCCATCCCCGAGGGATTCGCGCTCGTCCGCGACGGGGGCCGCTATGTCGTGGCCGGGCATTACACGGACGCCGGGCCGGTCGACATCAATCCCCACACCGACATCAACCGCAAACACGTGGACGTGCGGGGCCAGTGGGGGACCGACTTCCATCATCTGGTACGGGCCCTGCGGCTGCTGTCCCGACACCTCGATCGCATGCCCTTCGCCGAGGTGATCGGGGCGCGCTATCCGCTCGAGAGCACGCAGCAGGCGCTCGAGGATGTGGCCGCGCTGCGGGTCACGAAGGCGCTTGTGGTGCCCTGACGGCCTCGGACGTCAGAGAGACCGCGCGGACTCGTCGGCGGGCTGTCCGGCCGGCTCCAGGTCGATGAAGATGCAGCGCGCCAGGTCGAAGCCGATGGCCTGGCTGTCGCCGTCGGGCCCGCCCAGGCGCACCGTCACGGGGCCGTTGAACGGAGCCCTCTCCTCCACCGCCAGGATCACGCCGGGCAGGAGCCCTCTGGCTTCCAGATAGCGCAGCCTCTCCGGCTCATCGTCGCGCACCGCGCGGATCCGGATCGGGCCGGTGGCGTCGGAATCCGCCAGCGTCGGATAGCTGGTCGAATCGATCTCGCCCCCCGGCGTCGGAATGGGGGCGCCGTGGGGATCGTGGCGCGGGTTCTTCAGTGCGTCGGCCATGCGCTCGATGAGCTCATCGGAGGCGGCGTGCTCGAGCCGCTCGGCTTCGTCGTGCACATCCTCCCAGGAATAGCCGAGGCGCACGCTGAGGTAGGTTTCGATGATGCGATGGCGACGAACGATGCGCAGCGCTTCGCGGCGGCCGCTGGGCGTGAGGCTGACGCCGCGGTAGGGCTCGTGCTCCACGACGCCCAGGTCGGCCAGGCGCTTCACCATTCCGCTCACCGACGCGGGCTGTACGCCCAGGGTGCTGGCGATATCGCTGGTGGTGGCGGTATCGTCGTGCTCCGTGAGGGCGAAGATCGCCTTCAGGTAATCCTCGATCGAAGGCGAGAATCGGGACGTTTGAGCCATCGTGGGTTGTTGTTGCGTGGGCGGGGCCACAATCTAACCTGTCCTTTCCCGCGCTGCCGGAGCACCTCCCGCCGTCCCGGTCGAGGCCGGCCGCGGGGTACGACCCCAAACCAACCCGACCAACCCGGAGCGATGCGCACATGAGAATCGGACACGGATCGAAGGCGACTGCGCTGGTGCTGCTTGCGGGATGCCTCTCCACCGCGCTGGCGCCGGAGGGCGCGAGGGCCCAGGGAGGCTACCTGATCTTCCAGGCCGGATACTACGTGCCCACCCAGGATCTGGGCCTTCTGACAGATGCCGGCTTCGGGCAGGCGGTCGAGTTCGGCGAGCGCGAACGGAGCTTCGCCTACTCCCTCGGGCTGGAACTCGCCGTTTCCGGGCCCATCTCGGGGCGCGCGACGCTGGCGTACGCGACGAGCGCGGACCTCGCCGTCCAGGCCGGCATGTGTCCGGAGTGCGAGGCCCGCAACAACCTCCTCAACGCCACCGCCGCCCTCGTCTTCCGCCCGCTTCCCAGCGGAGTACCGGTTCAAGCTTACCTGCTTTGTGGCGGGGGCGTGAAGCACTTCTACCTGGAGTAGCTGGTCGCGCTGCACCGTTCGCCCCTGCACGATCAGACCCGGAGGACCATGCTGCTCGGCGCGGGCATCGAGGTGAGGATGGGTCCGCTGCGCATCGTCACCGAACTCTCCGACTACATCAGCCCGATCTTCGCCGACAACGACGTGGAGACCACGCAGCACGATCTGTTCTGGACGGCGGGCCTCATGCTGGGGAGTGGCTGAGGCGGCGCCGAGCTTGGCGAGAACGGCGGGGAAACATATCTTTATCATTCTGTGCCGTTGTGTTTGGCACGGTGTTTCGATCCGTCGATTTCGACGTCCTGGACGAGTTGGAGGTGAGCGTGCCTGAATCCGCGCCCCATGAGAAGGTGATCGATTCCGTAGCGGTGGACGCCAAGCGCATCCTGCTGCGGTATGGGACGCCCATCGCGATCCTGGATCGCGTCTCGGAAGTAGACCGGATCGCGCTCGCCCGCCAGGTCAGCCGCACGCGTCTGCCTGACCGCGAGCCGCGGCTCAGAGCGCTGCTGGAAGAGCACGGGTACCTCCAGGTGGACTAACATCCGGAGACGCGGGACCTGCGGATCGAATGGAGTCCGCGCCGCGTCTGCGTGGGACGGGAGGTTTCATGAGGGCTTCGCACTCCTCTCGCTGTCTTGCCCTTTCGCTGGTTCTGCTGTGGGGATGTGGCGGGACTGCGCCGACGCACGTCGAGCCCACCACCGATCAGGTGGCGCAGTCGAGCCGGGGGATGGTGGTCGCGGCCCAGCCGCTTGCGACCGCCGCGGGCGTCGAGATGCTCGAACGGGGCGGCAACGCGGCCGATGCCGCTGTGGCTGCGGCATTCGCGGTATCGGTGGTGGAGCCGAGCATGAACTCGATCGGCGGGCGCACCCAGATCCTGGTGCGAACCGCGGAAGGGACCTTTCACGGCATCGACGCCACCACTCAGGCGCCGGACACCTACGATCCCGACACGGCCCCTCAGGCCGGCTACGGGTATCCCACCGTGGGGTTGCCGGGCGCCGTCGCGGGGCTCACCCGCCTCCTCGACGAGCACGGCACGCTTCCGCTGGCCACCGTAATGGAGCCGGCCATTCGGTACGCCTCCGAAGGCTTCGCGCTCCTGGCCGGTGAAGCCGCCCGCCAGGCGTCGACTGCAGAGCAACTGCGGGAATCCGAGGGCGCGACCCTGTACTACATCGAGCCGGACGGATCGCCGTACGACGCGGGCGACCACTTCGTGCAGAGCGATCTGGCGATGGTGCTGCGCCGCATCGCTTCCGGAGGCGCCGACGCCTTCTACCGGGGCGAGATCGCCAGGGCCATGGCCGACGACATCGTGGACGCGGGCGGACACGTCACGGCCGCCGCGCTTGCCGGCTACCGCGCCGAGGATTCCCGCGTGGTGCGGGGCAGCTACCGCGGCCACGAGTTGGTGGGGACGTTCACGCCGGCTGCCGGGGCAATGACCATCGGCATCCTTCAGATCATCGAGAACTTCGACATGGCGGGGGCCGACGAGACGACGTGGGCCCTGGTGGTGGGGCAGGCGCTTGCGCTCGGCTTCGAGGCGGCGCGCACCCACCGCGGACCCGACGCGTGGCAACTGCTCACGTCGCGGGAATGGGCGCGCGAGCAGGCCGAACGCGTCCGCCTGCCGGTGGCGGCGGCGGCCATGGGCCCGGAGCCCGCAGCCGCGCCCCGGGGCTCCCCGGAGACCGGAGCTACCTATTTCGCAGGCCCGGACGACGACGGACACACCACGCACCTTTCGACCGCGGACGCCGACGGCATGGCGGTGTCGCTCACCCAGACCATCGGGCCGGCGATGGGCTCGAAGATCGCCACGCCGGGGCTGGGCTTCCTCTACGCGGCGACCCTCGGAGGGTATCTGGGCCGCCTCGAAGCGGGCGAGCGGGCGCGCTCCAACATCGCCCCGTTCATGGTACTCGACGGCGACGACCCGATGCTGGTGCTGGGCGCTGCCGGGGGAGCACGCATCGTCTCGGCCGTCGTGCAGGCGGTGTGCCGGGTCATCGATCAGGGGCTTTCCCTTCCCGAGGCGCTGGCCGCCGCACGCCTTCATCCGATGCAGGGATCGCTGAACCCAACGGGCTCCGAGAGCGGATTCCAGATGGAGACCTCCCCGGATATCGGCTGGTCCCCGGAGGTCATCGCGGAGTTGCGTCAGCTCGGTTTCGCGGTGCAGGAGGTGCCACGCTCCGGCGCGTTCGGACGCATCCACGGGATGTCGTACGACGCCACCGCCGCCTCTTGGACGGGCGCCGCGGATCCGGACTGGGAGGGGAGCGCGGCGGCACCTCGCAACTGAACGAGGAGCGGCGCCGACCGCTGCCAAGGGAAATCTGGAGATGGGAACTGCTGTTGACGCTCCGCGCCGCCGTGCGCTGAACCTTCTCCTGGCGTTGACCGCGAGCGCGTGCTCGTCGGGCGACGCCCCCGAGTTCGATGTCATCCTGCGTGGCGGGACGCTGCATGCCGCGGGAGACGAACCCGGATTCGTTGCGGACGTGGCCCTCGCCGGAGACCGGATCGCGGCGATGGGCGATCTTTCCGGCTACGATGCGCGCGACATTCTCGACGTGACCGGACTCCACGTCGCTCCCGGGTTCATCGACGTTCATTCGCACGCGGGCTCGGGACTCGACACGGAAGACCGCAGCCACGCCGAGCCCCTGCTGGCGCAGGGAATCACGACGGTGGTGGTGAACCCCGACGGCGGAGGACTGGTGGACCTGGCCCTCCAACGGGCGGTGCTGCTCGAAGACGGGCTCGGCGTCAACGTGGCGCAGCTGGTGCCCCACGGATCGGTGCGCAGGGCGGTGCTGGGGATGGAGGATCGGCTGCCGGGCCCCGACGACCTGGCGGAGATGAAGGCGCTGGTGCGGGCCGGCATGGAGGAAGGGGCGTTCGGCATGTCGTCCGGACCGTTCTACGCCCCAGGAAGCTATTCGGACACACGTGAGCTGACGGCCCTCGCCAAGGTCGCGGCCGAGTACGGCGGGGTCTACACCAGCCACATCCGCGACGAATCCGACTACACCATCGGGCTGATGGCGGCAGTGGAGGAAGTGATTGCGGTGGCGCGCTCGGCGGGACTGCCGGGGGTGGTGACCCACATCAAGGCGCTGGGACCGCCGGCGTGGGGCAAGTCGGCGGAGGTGATCGCCGCGATAGAGGCGGCCCGCGCGGAGGGCGTCGAGGTGTACGCCGACCAGTACCCGTACGAGGCATCTTCGACCGGGCTCTCGGCGGCGCTTCTGCCGCGCTGGGCACAGGCGGGGGGAGGCGATTCACTCATGGCCCGTCTCGCCGATCCCGCCACGCGCGCACGCATCCGCAAGGAAATGGAAGCCAATCTCGCGCGCCGCGGAGGAGCCGACCGCCTCCAGTTCCGGCGCTTCCGTCCTGAGCCTTCGATCGAGGGCCGCACCCTGGAGGATGTCGCCATCGCCCGCTCCCTCCATCCTCTGGACGCGGCTCTGGAGCTGATTGCCGAGGGGGGCGCCTCGGTGGTCTCCTTCAACATGAACGACGACGACATCGCCGCCTTCATGATTCAGCCCTGGACGATGACCGCGTCGGACGGCGCGCTGCCGCAGTGGGAGGTGGGCGTGCCGCACCCGCGCGCCTACGGCACCTTCGCGCGCAAGCTGCGAAAGTACGTGGTGGAGGACGGAACCGTGAGCCTGAAGGCGGCGATCCGCAGCATGACGTCGCTTCCCGCGGACGTCTTTGGCCTGGAAGGTCGAGGAAGGTTGGTAACGGGAGCGGTCGCGGACATCGTGGTCTTCGACCTGGAAGAGGTCCGGGACCTCGCCACCTACACGGACCCGCACCAATTGTCGCAGGGTATGGTGCACGTTTTCGTCAACGGCACGGCGGCGATCCGCGACGGCGCCTTCACCGGCGAGCGCGCGGGGCGCGTCCTCAGGCGAGAGGATCGCTAGAGGTCCCGCCGGGCTTCGCGCATCCGCCATTCCCGGACGTCGTTCCGGCAAACCCGACCCCGCATGAAGGTCCGCAACGTTGCCATCATCGCCCATGTCGATCATGGGAAGACCACCCTCGTGGACCAGATGCTCCGCCAGGCAGGGGTGTTCCGCGAGAACCAGCAAGTGCGCGAGCGGGTGATGGATTCGAATCCGCTGGAGCGGGAGCGGGGCATAACGATCCTCTCCAAGAACACTTCCGTGCGCTGGGGCGAGTTCAAGATCAACATCGTGGACACTCCGGGCCACGCCGACTTCGGAGGCGAGGTCGAGCGCATCCTGCGCATGGTGGACGGGGTGCTGATCCTGGTCGACGCTGCCGAAGGGCCGATGCCCCAGACCCGGTTCGTGACCGCCAAGGCGCTGGAGCTGGGCCACGCTCCGGTGGTGGTCATCAACAAGGCCGACCGCCCGGACGCGCGCGCCGAAGAGGTCCACGACGAGGTGCTCGAGCTGTTCATGGACCTCGAGGCCTCCGACGACCAGCTCGACGCGCCCTTCCTGTACGCCTCGGGTCGGGAGGGATGGGCGACACCCGATGCCGATGGCCGGGGCGCCGATCTCGCGCCGCTGTTCGCGGCCGTCGTGGATCACGTGCCCGCTCCGCCCGTGGAACCGGCGGGGCCCTTCCAGATGCTGGTCTCGACGCTGGACCATTCCTCCTATGTCGGACGCATCGCGATCGGCCGCGTCGAGCGCGGGCGCATCCGGCCCGGCCAGGAGGTGGCGCTGCTGCCAATGGGCGTGGCCGGCATGGTCGAGGAAGATGACGCGGCCCGTTCGCGCGCCCTCAAGGTGTATGGTTTCGACGGCCTGGAGCGCGTGGACATCGCGGAAGCCGGTGCGGGAGACATCGTGGCGGTGGCCGGCGTCTCGGGCGTGGAGATCGGCAGGACGCTGGCCGATCCGGAGCACCTCGAGCGCCTGAGCGGCATCGCCGTGGAGCGGCCCACGATTTCGGTCGATTTCGTCGTCAACGACTCGCCCTTCTCGGGCGAGGGGAAGTACGTGACCACGCGCCAGCTCCGCGAGCGGCTCTTCCGGGAGATGGAGCGCAACGTCGCCCTGAAGGTGGAGGCGACCGACCATCCGGATACCTTCCGGGTCGCCGGGCGAGGCGAGCTGCACCTCTCCATCCTCATGGAGACCATGCGCCGCGAGGGCTACGAGTTCCAGGTTTCTCGTCCTCGTGTGCTCATGCGCGAGGGCCCCGCCGGCGAGGCTCTGGAGCCGTACGAGGAGCTGGTGGCCGAGACGCCGGAAGCCCGCGTCGGCACGGTCATCGAGAAACTGGGCGCGCGGCGTGGTGAAATGCTGGAGATGAGACCGACGGGCCGGGGGCCGATTCGCCTGCGCTTCCGGATTCCGGCGCGCGGCCTGTTCGGTTACCGCACCGAGTTTCTCACCGACACCCGCGGGGACGGGCTGATGCACCACCGCTTCCTGGAGTACGGGCCGTGGGCGGGGGCGCTTCCCGGACGCGAGCGTGGCGCCGTGGTGGCCGACCGTCGGGGCGTCGCGGTGGCGTACGCCATCTTCGGCCTGCAGGAGCGCGCCACCTTCTTCCTGGGACCCGGCGCCCCGGTGTACGAGGGCATGATCGCGGGCGTGCACGTCCGCGCGGGCGACCTGGACGTCAACATGTGCAAGGGAAAGAAGCTCACCAACATCCGGGCGGCGGCCGCGGACGACAACATCCGGCTGGAGCCGCCCCGGACCATCACGCTGGAATCCGCTCTGGAGTTCATCGCGGACGACGAGTTCATCGAGGTGACCCCGGTCGCAATCCGTCTGCGCAAGCGAATCCTGGATGCCGGGGCCCGCCGGAAGGCGGCGCGCCGCAGAAGATGAGACCATGACCGACAACTCGACGGCGTGTGGCGGTCTGGACGGTGAGAACGGGTTCGGCCGCTTCTTTCTGCCCGGTCCCACAGAGGTGCGGCCGGCGGTGCTGGCGGCCCAGAAGCGGGCTCTGATCGGGCACCGCGGCGAGCCCATCAACGCGCTCATGCGCGAGATTCAGCCCGGGCTGCGGGCGGTGTTCGGCACCGCGCGTCCCGTTCTGGTGTCGACTTCGTCCGCCACCGGCCTCATGGAGGCGGCGGTGCGCAACGGCGCTCGGGAGCGGGTGCTGTCGCTCGTGAACGGGGCGTTCTCCGAGCGTTTCGCCCGCATCGCGCGCGCCTGCGGGGTCGAAGTGGACGTTGTCGAGACGCCCTGGGGCGGCGTGCATGATCCGGATGCGGTGCGGGCCCGCTTGCGCGCGGGGCGCTACGACGCCGTGACCATGGTGCATTCCGAGACCTCCACCGGGGCGCTCAACCCGATCGCCGACCTGGCCGCGGCGGTGCGGGAGTTCCCGGGTACGCTGGTGCTGGTCGATGCCGTTACCAGTGCGGGAGGTGCCCCGGTGCAGGCGGACGACCGGGGCCTCGATTTCGTGCTCGCCGGTTCCCAGAAGGCGATGGCGCTGCCGCCGGGACTGGCGTTCGGCGTCGCGTCGGAGCGCATGCTGGAGCGATCCGCGAACGCGGCGCGCAAGGGGGTCTACTTCGACTTGGTCGCGTTCTACAACTCGCTGGCGAAGGAACAGACGCCGAATACGCCCGCCGTGACGCTCATGTACTCCCTGGCGGAGCAGGTGCGCCACATCTCCGCGGAGGGGCTGGAGGGACGCTGGGCGCGCCACGCGGCGATGGCGCGAAGGTGCGCCGATTGGGCGGACGCGTCGGGAGAGCGCATCGGTGCGGGACTGTCGGTGCTGGCGCCTGACGGTTTTCGCTCGCCCACCGTGACCTGCCTGCTCCTGCCCCCCGGGCGGACCGGCCCGGAGGTCGCGCACGCGATGAAGGAGCGGGGGTTCGTGATCGGAGCGGGATACGGCAGACTCAAGCCGCGGTCGGTGCGCATCGGCCACATGGGAGACCACACGGTGGAGGAACTGGATCGGGTGCTGGGGGCGTTGGAGGAGGTCCTGCGGGCACCGCCGGGGCAGGGGCTTGCCGGAGGAAGCCGATGAGCACGCTTGGCCAGCGATACGTGGTCGGTGTTGCCGACAAGGTCTCGCCCTCCGGGCTCGGCGCGCTCACCGGCGACGGGCGCTTCGAGGTGCGCTGGCTGGCGGAGCGCCCGCCGGCGGAGAAGGAAGAGGCGATGGCGGGAGTGGACGCCATCATCGTGCGCAGCGCCACCCGGATCACCCGGGAACTGATCGAGGCGGCCTCCAATCTGAAGGTCATCGGGCGGGCAGGAGCCGGGGTGGACAACATCGACCTCGACGCCGCCACCGAGCGCGGCATCCCGGTGCTGAACGCGCCCGCGGGCAACACCGTCTCCGCCGCGGAACTCACCTTTGCGCTCATTCTGGCGCTCGCGCGCAAGGTCGTGGCCGCGGACCGGTCGGTGCGCGAGATGGCATGGAAGACGCCGGGACTCGCCGGGGTCGAACTCAACAGCAAGACGCTCGGGCTGGTCGGGGCCGGGAG
>VYDD01000167.1:0-6027 GCA_009843625.1 Gammaproteobacteria bacterium
AGGTTCCACAACTCGAGTAACTCGCCCCGCTCCCCCTTCTCTCGAACTCGTCGACCGGCAGATCCACGCCCCGCTCCCCCCTCGGCCGCAAGTCGTAGTGCACCTCCGAACACGGCCCGCAGGGCCCCGTGTCGGCCATCTGCCAGAAGTTGTCCTTGTCGCCCAGCCGGTAGATGCGCGACCGCTCGAGTCCAGCCACCTCGTGCCACAGCTCGGCCGCCTCGTCGTCGGTGTAGTGCACCGTCGCGTACAGCCGGTCGGGATCCATGCCCAACTCGACCGTCAGGAAGTCCCAGGCGTAGCGGATGGCCTCGCGCTTGAAGTAGTCGCCGAAGGAGAAGTTCCCGAGCATCTCGAAGAAGGTGTGGTGGCGCGCGGTGCGCCCGACCTCTTCCAGGTCGTTGTGCTTTCCGCCGGCGCGGAGGCACTTCTGCGAGGTGACCGCAGTGCGGTGCGGCGCAGGCTCTTCGCCCAGAAACACGCTCTTGAACTGGACCATGCCCGCGTTGGTGAACAGCAGGCTGGGATCGTTCCCGGGAACCAGGGAAGAACTTGATACTACGCCGTGTCCGCGCTCTGCGAAGAAGCTCAGAAAGCGCTGGCGGATTTCAGCAGTTTCCATCTGCAACGGGCCGGTGGCGGGAAGGCGCCGCCGCCCGATACGGGACGCCAGCCCCTAGAATAACCGCGCCCCGCAGCCGGGCTCAATACACGGGGCCGGCTCTCTTCGCGACCTACGCCACCACGCGCGCTCCGCCGACCTTGCCGGCCGGGCTCCGGCGCGGACCCGCCGAGGGAGCTTTCCCGGCATTGGCGCGCGAACCCTTCCCGGAAGGCGCGGCGCCCTTCCCGTCCGCCGCCGCGAGCTTCTCATCGGGTCGATCCAGACCGAGCGCGATGCGCACCTTGGCCTCGATCTCGCCGGCGATGTCCTCGTTTTCTTCCAGGAACTTGCGGGAGTTGTCCTTGCCCTGCCCCAGGCGCAGGTCGCCGAAGGAGAACCAGGAACCGGAGCGGGAGACGACTCCCTTGTCCACTCCGAGGTCGATCAGCAGCGACGAGTGGCTGATGCCCAGATCGTAGAGAATGTCGAACTCCGCCTGCCGGAAGGGCGGCGCGCACTTGTTCTTCACCACCTTGACGCGAATCCGGTTGCCCAGGAATTCCTGGCCGTCCTTGATGGCGCCGATGCGCCGGATGTCGAGCCTGAGCGAGGCGTAGAACTTCAGGGCCCGGCCGCCGGAGGTGGTTTCCGGACTTCCGAACATGACCCCCACCTTCTCGCGAATCTGGTTGGTGAAGATCACCGACGTGTGCGAGCGGTTCACCGCCCCCGTCAGCTTGCGCAGGGCCTGGCTCATCAGGCGCGCCTGCAGCCCGACGTGCGAGTCGCCCATTTCGCCTTCGATCTCCGCGCGCGGGACCAGCGCCGCCACCGAGTCGATGACGATGACGTCGATGGCGTTGGAGCGGATCAGCACCTCGGCGATCTCCAGAGCCTGCTCGCCGGTATCGGGCAGCGCCACCAGCAGCTCGTCGATATCGACCCCGAGCTTGCGGGCGTAGCCGATGTCCAGGGCGTGCTCCGCGTCGATGAACGCCGCGATGCCGCCTGCGCGCTGCGCGTTCGCGATCACGTGCAGGCAGAGGGTGGTCTTGCCGCTCGACTCCGGCCCGTAGACCTCGCTGATCCGCCCCCGCGGCACGCCGCCGATTCCGGTCGCCGCATCCAGATTCAGCGAACCGGTGGAGATGGATTCGATCTGAATTCGGGATGAGTCCGACCCCATCTTCATGATCGCCCCCCTGCCGTGGGCCCTCTCGATCTGCGTGAGAGCGGTCTTCAGCGCCTTGTCCTTCGAGTTGGTCTGGATCTTGCGAGCCATCGCTGTATGTCTCCGTCGGGTTCGCGTGAACGAAGAGGTGCAATCCAAGATACGAGACCCGAACAGAAAGCGAAAGGGGCTCGCGCGGGATGAAACATAACGGGTCCCCTTTGACACCTGGAATGTCAGTTCGGGACGATCTCGGGACCCCGTTGCGGAGCCACGGCGACTGCTGTTCTCTTTTTGCAAGGAGCCGCCCCGACCGGCCCGCGTTGATTAGTGGAAAACACTCGCTGGAGCTGCCAGGAAATGACCACAGGAAAAGCCCTTCTCACGTCTCTGCTCGCGTGCGTGCTCGCGGCGTCACCGGTCGCCGCGCAGGACATTACCGATCACGCGGACTTCACCCGGATCCTCGAGGACGTCGTCCAGGCGCCGCGGGTGGACTACGCCGCCCTGCAGGACCGCCGGGCGGACCTGGCCGCCTACCTGGATCAGCTCGCGGGCACGGACCTGGCCGCGCTCGAGTCGGCGCCCGACCAAGTCCAGCTCGCGTTCTGGATCAACGCGTACAACGCCTGCATGCTGGACCGGGTGTCGGCAAACTATCCGATCCGGAAGAACGCCGGCCTGGTGGGTTCGATCCGCAACGCGTTCGCCGACCGCCCCGACAACTCCGTCTGGCAGATCCGCGACGTCTTCACCGGAGCTTTCTGCGACGTCGCAGGAGCAACCCGCTCCCTCGACGAGATCGAGCACGAGATCATCCGGCCCACGTGGGGTGAGCCGCGCATCCACTTCGCGGTCAACTGCGCCGCACTGAGCTGCCCTCCGCTGGCGGCCGAGGCCTACGTGCCGGAACGTCTCGACGACCAGCTCGATCGAGCCGTGCGCGGGCTGGTGGAGAATCCCGAGCACTTCCTGATCGACCGCTCGGGCGCCGGATCCCTCACCCTGAACCGGGTGCTTGACTGGTACGGCGGCGACTTCGGAGGAACAGACGGCCTGCTCGACTTCTTCGCCCGGTACGTGTCCGAGGAAGATGCCGAATACCTCCGGAACCCGGGTCTGGACGTGCGCTTCTTCGAGTACGACTGGACGCTGAACGACCTCGACCCGTGACCGGCGCCACCCTGGGGGTGGTGATCCCGACGATCGACGAAGCGGGTCATCTGCCCCGACTGCTGGCGGATCTTGCCGAAGTTCCGCTGCCGCTTCGCGTCGTCGTCGCCGATGGCGGTTCGGCCGACGACACCCTCGACCTGGCTCGCGCAGGAGGCGCCGTGTGCGTGTCCGGGCCCCGGGGACGGGCCGCTCAGATGAACGCCGGCGCGCGCGCGCTCGACACTCCCTGGCTCCTCTTCCTGCACGCCGATTCCCGGCTCCCGTCAGCCTCCCGCTCGGCGCTCGTCTCCGCGCTCCACTCCGACAACGGCCCGGCGGCGGCGTATTTTCCGTTCCGCCTGAGCGCGCGTGGCTGGTTCTGGCGCCTGGTCGAGACGGGACAGCGCGTGCGCGAGCGCCTGACCGGCCTCGTGTACGGCGACCAGGGCCTGCTGGTGCGGCGCGAGGCCTTCGAAGCGGTCGGCGGCTACCCCGAACTGCCCCTTATGGAAGATGTGGAGATGGTTCGCCGACTGCGTCGCTCAGGCAGGATCGCGCGCCTGCGCGGGCCTCTGCTGACCAGCCCCAGAACCTACCGGCGCCTCGGAAGATGGAAGGTCTGGCTGCGCAACGGGGCGGCCGCATCCCTGTATCTGGCCGGCGTCGCGCCCGAACGCCTGGCGCGCTGGTATCCCGAGCGCGTCCCGGCATCGGAGAACGGGCACAACCGGTGACCCGCGACGTGGAGCGCACCCTGATCGTCTTCGCGAAAGTGCCCCGTCCGGGGCGCGTCAAGACGCGACTGGCCGCCGCCATCGGGGACGTCGAAGCCGCATCGCTGTACGGCATCATGGGACGCCGGGTGCTGGATGGCGTTCGCGGCGGACGCTATCGCCTGGTCGTCTACATCGATCCCGCGAATGAACTGGCCGCGGCGCGTGATTGGCTGGGAGCTGCGGACGTCGGTTTCAGACCTCAGGAAGGCGATGACCTGGGCGAGCGTCTGGCCGACGCCTTCCGGCGCGAGTTCCAGCGGGCGCGGCAGGTGTGCGCGATCGGCACCGACGCTCCTGCGGTGGATCGTCGCGTCGTCGAGCGCGCCTTCGGCGAACTCTCGGCGAACGACCTCGTGCTGGGTCCCGCCCTGGACGGCGGATACTACCTGATCGGCGCGACGGGCTACTGGCCCGACCTCTTCCGCGACGTGCCCTGGAGTACGGAGGAAGTCATGAGGGCGACGCTGGCTCGAGCCCGTGCCCTGGAGCTGCGCACGGCCACGCTCGAACCCCTGCCGGACATCGACACCGTCGAAGACCTGGAACGGGCGAACGTTCCCGCGAGCCCTCAGCCGCGCACCCGCGCCGGCAACTCGTACGGTTGCCAGCGTCCCGGGGTCACGGGCACGTAGATCATCGGAATCGGGTCCGCACCCGCCGCGGCGGACTCCGCGAAGAGCGGGACGCCCAGCCACTCGCCGACCCGGGTGATCGTGGTGCAGTTCGGGCTTATCTGTTCGCCCACCTTCTCGTACGGGTAGTCCCCGTGCTCGATCTCGCTGTCGTTGTTGAACCACTCGGCGTCCGCCGCGTAGACGCCGCCCAGCGCATCCAGCGCAATCACTTCCGCGCCTTCGGGCGTGGCCATCACCGTGCCGTTCTCGCCCGTCGCCAAGCACAGGGTCCGTTCCATGCTGAGCTCGATCGGGATTTCGGTGGTGCGCTCGATGACGACGGTATCCGGCGGCGGAGCCGGAAGCTGAATCGGCTCGGGACGCGGCATCAGATCGGGGCTGCACAGCAGGCCGCCGCCGCCGGGACAGAGCGCCAGCGAAGCCATCACCCCGAAGCGGGAGCTGCGGTATATGGTGGAGGTCTCGACGTGCTGGATCCCGAGCACATAGGCGCCGGCGCGAATCCCGCCGACATCCAGTTGCACCCCGGTGTTGAAGTCCCATCCGTCGTATTCGCCCATGAGGTTCAGGAGAATCCCCTGGGCGAGCTGGACATGCAGCGCGGTGGCCGCCAGCCAGCCGTGCGAATAGCGCCTTCCGTACCAGCCGAGATCGCTTCCGCTCCCGCCGAACATCCCCGTTCCGTACCCCAGCCCGAAGGTCAGGTCGTGCTCCGGAAGGGCGTCGCTGTCCAGGCCCGCGAGCTGGAAGGACCCCATCACGTAGGGCGAGAACGAGGTCGACATGTCGTCGACCAGGCCTCCCTCGTATTGGTCGTAGAACCGGATGTCGGGGAATCCGAGGCGCGGAGGAATGTGATCCCGCCCATCTCCGAAGGAAGGTCCGCTGACGAAGCGCGTCCCCACCGCCAGCCCGAACCCGGACGATTCGGGTTTCACGACTGCGACCCGGCCGAATGCTCCGACCATGTTCCCACCGTTCTCTGCATCGGCGAAATTCTGGAAGGAGGCGCCGAGTTCGACGCGGTCGAAGAGGCCCACGGCAACCGACGCGTCCTGCAGCCACTGGCTCCACTCGCCCGAGAGACGACCCTTTTCGATCCCTCTCTGCGAAATGAACACGCGCTCGTCGACGCTGATCCCGAACCCCGAATAGGTGCCCGTGATCGCGAGATGCGGGAGCGTGGAAGCAGCCGGGACGTTGAAGAATCCGGAACCGTACCGCAGCGTGCTGCCCATCTTCGTGCTCTGAGCGTCGAGCGGCTGAACCTGAGCAGCCCCGGCCAGCGCCACGAGGAACAGCGCCATCCAACGTCCCCGATTCTCACGTCCTCTCATCATGTCACTCCTTGGGGTTTTACATGCGCCCGGACCCACGCCGGCCCCGTCCGATCATCAACCGGCCACAAACGTCGGAATCGCAAAAAATTAGCCCCGGCCAATGCCGAAAGCCAGCCAGCGGGAGGCGATTCATGCGTCGCGATTCCCGGTTCCCCCGTCCTCCAGTCCCCGCATCCGCCGGCCGATGGAGAACATCCAGCCCAGAAGCAGCAGCCACGCCAGCGCGTAGGCGATGAACACGTACCAGTAGGGCCGCAGCGATTGCTGTGCGAGCACTTCGGTACCCACCTGGGCGACCAGCGGAGCCGAGGACGCCAGCGACGCCGCCAGAGCCGCAAGGAGGACG